>JBBQSI010000022.1:0-15727 GCA_038213975.1 Chitinophagales bacterium | reverse complement strand
ACCATTGAGGGTCAGTAAATCATTAAAACCGTCATCGTTTTGATCGGGAATGAGTATGCTGTTATTGAAATTGAAACGGGCATACTTCATCACTGGATCATCCGCATACTTTTTTGGATCGTAATCCCAGATCACTGCACCGGTTTTTCCATCCAGCGCCTTTAGCTGCGGCGACCGTCCGCCAATAAACACGTCAGGGATGCTGTCGCCGGTAATATCATAAAAAGTTGCCGACCCAAATACCTGGTCGATGGACGATTGCTTCCAAAGCAACTCACCGGTTTTTCCATCGAAAGCGAGTATTCCCATGTCTGTTTCCTGGTATTCATTTTTACCGGCACCCATCACAATATCCAGCACTCCGTCCCGGTTAAGGTCGGCTGCACGTGGTGAAGAAAGAGAACCAATGACGGGAAAATCCTGGCTCCAAACCAGGGCAGGCATCTTAATATCGGATGATTGCTTACAGGAAGTAATGATGACCAAAATAAAAGAAGTCCCAAATAACATCCGGGTGCAACGGTAAATTGTTGAAACCATTATTAAGGTGATATTATCATTGATGATGTTTACGGCTGCGGACAGAAAAGGTATGGGTCGTATTATCACCGTCCTTACGGTGAGGGCTATGCGCAACGATAAACTGTCCAATCTTACCGCCCTCCTCTACCCCGTTGTCGATGGCATCGCGAAAATGAATACCCCCATAGAGCCGAGAAATTGCAGCTTCTGATGATGCTTCTATGAAAGAAGGAAACGATCTTGTTGGCAATCCGAATTCTACTTCTGTATCATCGGTAAATGAAAATTTCTCTCCAAAAAGAGAGGTTAGAATGGTGGCTGCAGTCGTTGATATCACGCTATGCCCGGAGGTGTATTCAGGGAAAGGTGGCGTTTGCAACAAAGGTGACCACGTCTTATCAATCAATTTGTGAATCGCCGTAACCGGCCGCACACGATTGTACCGGTACTTCCCATCCCAACAGGCAATAAATGCATCCTGCAAACCGAGTGAAACCATTACGTGTGCGTATGCTGTTTCCGCCAGGGAACGCTTATCCTGCTTGCAGGCAATGCCGGTGATACCGATCCAGTGCCCGCCCGGAGATAATTTTTTTATGCCGAATTCCAGATGTCCAATTTGTTGCAACGCAAAGGGGTTACAATCCCAGAACATGGCTATATCCGCCTGTTCATGGGAAAGGTGCTTAACCACATCATACACTTCAACCAAGTCATGATAAAACCGTGAAGTGCTGTCAGGGTTATAGCCTACCGGCGGAGGACTGGCAAACTGGGTGCAGGAGTCGAGAAAAAAAGTCCGCAACATACTCCAATGCGGCTCTATCGGCGCCATGAAACCCGGGGCCGTTGGCTGCCAGTATGCATCGCCGAATTTTGGAGTAAAGCGACGCATGCCACTTAGTTTGAAGAAACCGTCTTCAGCGGCATACTTCATAACGTTATCGACTACCCGCGCAACAAGTTCTTTGGAGGCTTCGATCTTTGACGCGGTTAATGTCTTCGATGCCAGTTTGCTGAGCGAGTCAATATTTTTATGGAGCAAGGGGCCGGAAGGCAGGAGGCGGCTCGCCGACTGGTATAATGCAAGGATGGTAGAAAATTCCAAATCACTTCGTAAAGGCAAGGCCTGCTCAACCGGTGTCGGCTGCAGTCCCGGGAGGAAGCCGGCAAAGCGCGGCTGGTCATGGTTGAACAAAGAAACCGTTTCCTGCGCTGCCAGGGTGATATAACTGTAATACCTGGCCGCAGCCACCGGCGATGCAACGTCAGTCACCATAATATCTGTGGCATCTTTTAATGCACGGACATAATTATCTATAGGCTGCACCGAACGATTTTGCCCCGGCGCAGGACTGCAGATACTAACAATTCCCAATAAAAAAAACAAATGTTTCATACTTCTTTTTTAGTACGAATAAATTACGGGTGAAGAATTATTGATCGAAAAAAATACTTTATCGCCATTCTGTCCCTTGAGCGTTACGATATCCCGGGTGCATCCTTTCACCGACAAACCCGAGGAAAGCTGCGACTGATAAGTGAAGTTTCCTTTGCCATCCCCTTTTAAGAAAACGCCGTAACCTGCATCCATCTTCCCTATTTTAATGCGGGTGTGGTCAGCGTTGCCGCCTAACAGAATATCCTGTTTGCCATCATGATCGAAATCTGCCGTACTGATGGCATACACCGGGAAAAAATTTGCTTCAACCGGTAACCGCTTCGACTTGAAAACACCATTTACATTTTCGAAATATACAGTTTCAAAATCATTCACGCTTAGCTTGGCTGCTTCTGACAATTGCTCAGGTGTCAGTATTTGATCAATAGTAACATTGGCATAAGAGTCATACGTGGGGAAGCGCTGCCGCAACGAAACGATCTGATCCGTCATTTCATCACGCGAAGCCATGGGATATGATTTACCCTGAAGGTAATAACAGATCAACGGATCAACCGACCCGTTGTTATCAAAATCTCCGGAATACATTACCGCCGGTTGATCTTTACTCACCGAAATGGAACTATTCAATCCCCAATTTCCTGCAACAAGATCCAGGTCGCCGTCCCCGTCCATATCTGCAAAATGCAATCGGTTCCACCAACCTGAAAGTCCTTCAGGATAAGTTGCCGTTGTTTCTTCAGTAAACTTTTCTCCATTATTAATAAATGCACGGATCTTCATCCACTCGCCGCAAACAACCAAATCTTGCTTTCCATCACCGTTAATATCCAGCCAGGCTGCATCGGTGATCATTCCTAAAGACTCGAAAGCTGATTGCATGCCGGGATCGGCTTCCTTGAAAATTCCATTTCCATTATTAATGAGTAAAAGACTTTTTGGCGCTTCAGGATACCGGCCCGGCACCACCCTGCTTCCAACAAAAAGATCCAGATCGCCGTCATTGTCTGCATCGCCGGCTCTTACGCAGGAGCCGCTTAATAATTCTTTGGGTAGCGCTTCGGCGCTTTTTGTGAATCTTCCCTGGTCATTTAGGTACAGACGGTCCTGCATTTCTGCATCGCCCTGGTTGTAATTGTAGCCGCCACTTACCACGTAAAGGTCAACATCGCCATCATTATCAGCGTCAAAAAATATGGCATCCGTATCCTCACTCGCCGCATCTGCATTAAAAACCGGTTGAAAGTCTTTTTTGAATGTGCCGTCCTTTTGCTGGAGAAAAAGCTCTCCCGGTTGTCCGGGTCCGCCACAAACAAAAATGTCTTCGAGTCCATCTTTGTTGATATCTCCTTTGGCGACGTGGGGGCCATTGTGTGAGATCATCGCAGGCATCAATGGTTGTGATTTGAAGTCATTTACTTCCGGAGATTCATCTTTATAAGGAAACGCCTGGTTCGATATTTCGAAAGTGCCTTTTGTTGATGGCTCACTGAATTTACTATCACGTGAAGGGTTATACGCAATTGTATTTACACTTTTCACTTTCATTCCTTCCACCAATTGTTGCTTACCATCGGGCCAGGTGATGACTACTGAATCAATAATGGAATTGCTGAGGCCTGTATGAAGCGGGCCCTGCATCGAACTTTGAAAACCATGCACGGGATTATTTTCCAGGGTATAAACGTGGGTGCCTGAGTAAACGCGAACAACACCGCCGACACCAAATTTATTAGTGCCTGTCCCCTCTAATCTAAAACCGATCCAGGGGCCGCTCTTTCCACTCTCCACCAGCATATTCCGGCAAATCCCCGCTTCTGCATTCAGGTGATTGATTACAAGATCGAGGTCTCCGTCATTATCAAGATCGGCATAGGCAGCGCCATTGGATAAATTTTTGGCACCGAACCCGGACGCCTCTGATGCGTCGCTGAAGGTGAGGCCGCCACCGTTGAGATATAGATAATCATGCACAGGCGTAACAGGGATGCCCTGCAAAACCCTGAACATGTTATCACTCTTCTCCCCGCGCAGATATTTCATCCGTTCATTCGCGTAAAACTTTACAAAATCACGGTTGGTCATGTCCCTTCCATAACCATTGGTGATGAAAAGGTCTTTGTTGCCATCGTTATTAAAATCTGTCAGCAGGGCAGACCAACTCCAGTCGGTGCAGAATACGCCGCTCACCTGCCCTATCTCGCTGAAAGTTCCATTGCCGTTATTTAGCTGAAGCATATTTCTCATCAACTGATGATAGAAGCCATTTTGCACCTGGTTGTTATATAGCTCAAAATTATCAGGCATATAGAGGAGTTTCTGACGGCGATTGTCTTCAGGTAACATGTCCAGCGTGAACACGTCCGTCCAGCCATCGTTATTGATATCTGCGATATCACAGCCCATAGAGAAATTGGACAAGTGCCCGAGTTGGTCTTTGAGCTTGTCAGTAAAGGTGCCGTCGCGATTGTTGATGTACATATAATCCTCTTCCACGTAATCGTTGGTTACATATAGGTCCGGCCAGCCGTCGTTATTCAGGTCACTCACGGATACGCCTAACCCATAACCGAGCGGGTTGGAAATAATGCCGGCGTCCAGCGTCACGTCAGTAAACTTTCCACCGTCATTCCGGTAAAGCCTGTCGCCGGCATCTGCATCCACCATCTTCTTGACAAAAGCGGCATCAAAATTTCTAAAATTTTTATTGTTGTGATTGATTACAAACAAATCAAGATCGTTGTCGCGGTCATAATCAAAAAAAACAACCTGCGTAGAAAACCCGGAATCAGCCACGCCGAATTCTTTTGCTCTCCCGGTAAAAGTCAAGTTCCCATTGTTGATGTATAATTCATTTGCCCGGTCTTTCCTGTCAACAGGCCCTGAATAACTCAGGTAAATATCTAAAAAGCCGTCGCCATTCACATCCGCTATGCTCACACCGGTCTTCCAGCCTCTGCGGGTTTTTATCCCCGACTTATTCGTGATGTCTTCAAATTTGAAATTTCCTTTGTTCAAGTACAGTTTACCAGGTTCGGTATTGCCGGATAAATAGATATCAATCAGTCCATCATTGTTGAAATCCCCGAGACCGACGCCTCCACCATTATAAAAATATTCGTAGGTAATAATGTTTAGCTCGGGTGTCTCTTTGTTGATGTTCGCGAACGTAACACCAGTTTGCGAGGAAGACAACATCTTAAAAGTAACCGGCGCAGGAGGTTGGGCACTGGCTGATGCAGTAATAAATAACATGAATACAACAAGCGGAAAAATCTTCATAATAATAGCGGATATCCCTGGCTTCCTGCTTAAAATATGGGCTGCCTTTGTCTCACATACAGCGCAGGTGCTCGACTGAAATACGACAGTCGTGACGCTACTTGCAGTGGGTTTAAAGGTACCAAATTTTGACGTTAGAAGAATGACAAAAGCGCCCAAGTTAAAACCTGCAATTCTCTAAGGGTCATTTGCCCCAAAGATTAAGATTGCTGTGACCAATATCGAATGCCGGAAAGTGGGTCGGTTACGACAATCTAATTCTCAAAATTGATTTCAATTATTTGGTCATGTGCGAATGAATAGTCGCATTTCAAATTTTCGCTTTGCTCTGCTTCCTGTGGGCGGTGAGACACCATCCACGGCGGGCTTCTCCCTCCAACCGGCGACAATTAGAAATGCACCCGAATGAACAGTGCCGCATTAAATGAATTCTTAAGTTGTAACTTGATCTCCCAAATCAAAAAATATAATATGCAAAAAATAGCAATGTTAGGGTCTGGATTTATCGCCCGCTTTTATGCAGATTCTATCCTGGGGCTCAGAAGCAAAGACAATGTGTGTGCAGTGTATTCACGCAAGCAATCTTCAGCGGATAAATTTGCGAAAGATTATAGTGTCCCGTTTTCATCCACCTCTTTAGAAGAAACAATTGCGCATCCCGATTCAACCATCGTGTGTATCGCCTTGCCAAATAACCTGCATGAAGAGGCGGTGATGCTATGTTGCAAACACAAGAAGCCGGTGATTACCACAAAGCCGCTGGGCAGAAATGCGGAAGAGGCCAAACGCATGGTGGAAGCAGTCGAAAAAGCGGGCATCTTTAATGGATATTTGGAAGACCTTGTTTATACGCCAAAATTTATCAAGGCGGAAAAAAGTGTTCGGGAAGGAGCACTGGGAAGAATACTTTGGGCGAAATCCAGAGAAACTCATCCCGGTCCGCATAGCGATTGGTTTTGGGATATTGAGCAAGCCGGAGGCGGTTGCGTTCTTGACCTGGGCTGTCACTGCGTAGAGATAACCCGCAGCTACATCGGCAAAGAAATAAAACCTATTGAAGTGATGTGCTGGGCGGATACGCAGGTAAAACCTATTGACGCCGAAGACCACGCGATTGGCCTGGTAAAATATGAGAACGGCGCCATTGGTCAGTTTGAAGTTAGCTGGACTTTCCGCGGTGGACTTGATATCCGGGATGAGGTAATGGGCACAGAAGGAACGATCTGGATCAACAACTTTTTGCGCACCGGCTTTGAAATGTTTACCACCGGCAAGGGTGGCGACTACATCGCCGAAAAAGCAGAAAGTAATTCCGGCTGGCTTTTCCCGGTAGGTGATGAACTGAATGAATTAGGTTACAATCACATGTTTGCCGACATGTTTGATGCCATCGAAAAAAATGAATCACCCAAGGAAACCTTTTATGATGGTTATGTGGTGAATGCCGTGTTGGATGCCGCCTACAAGTCCGCCAAAACCAAACTGTGGGAACCTGTGCAATTGGATATCTGGCGGGGCAAAGAAGGCTTCACCAAAGACAGCCACCTCGTTGACTTTGACGATGACCATTACTTAATAAAGGAGGAGATGACTCACTATGGTGACAAGAAAGTGATCCTGAAAAATAAAAAATCCGGAAAGATTATTGAGAAAATAACGAAGGTGTAGACTACTTGCGCAACCAAATTTGGTTAAACATCCCTATACCTGCAAAGACCGTATCCTTTTCAGCATTGAAGCGGATTCTTTTTAAAATAACCCAGTTATCAATTAATACGCTCGGAGCGGTGACGTCCATAAACTGTTCAAAAAACTGCGGTGTTCTTAAGGTGGGTACCCGGTCACCCCATACTGCTTTCACTGTCTGGATTTTAATTTCCTTGTCTTCAGGCAATGTGGAGGCCGCGGTAATGAAAAACGCGGCGAGAATTGCAACGACAACTAAAATTTTTGTTCTTTTTTTCATGGGAGTTTTGCAGGCCAACTGACAAGTGAGACAAAATTAAACCGGAAATTTTAATGCCGAAAGTTGGTGCATTTCGGGCTTAACAGTGCTATACAAATTCCTAAAAATCCTGAATAAACTTTCATAGGTTGAGTGGGAGCCCGCTGCCGGGGTGATGTGGTGGTCATCTTCATCAGCCAGTTCAAAATTCACTTTTGTACCCAGCGCCTGCATACCCAACATAGCAGCGCCAATGGCCGAAGCATCTTCCCGGTTGGTGACTACGATAGTTTTGCCTGTGATATCAGCCAACATTTGCACCCAGTAAATTTCTTTTGTAAAGCCACCACTGGCATTCAACTGATCGATGCGTCCGGTAAGTCGCTCAAGGTTTTCCAAAATAATTTTTAAATTAAAACACATCCCTTCTATGGCTGCCCGCAACATGTGTGCTTTGGTATGGAAAGATTTCAATCCCACATACATGCCCGAAGAACGTTCATCCCAAATGGGTGCCCGCTCACCCTGGAGGTAAGGCAAAAACAAAAGCCCTCCTGCCCCCGGCGGGACAGTTTCGATCAAGTCAAATATTTCTTCGTAATCATTTTCAATTTTTTTATCCAAAAAATTCTTCGCTAACCACTGCAGTACGTTACCGCCATTGTTGACAGGCCCGCCACAAACAAATGTTTTTTCATCGAGCACATAATTAAATATCATCGACTCAAAATCGATAACCGGTTTGGGGGAACATACCCGCACGGCCCCGCTGGTTCCTATTGTCACCGCTGCCACGCTTTCCTCCGTAGCAAAGCTGCCAAGATTTGCCAGGCAACCATCTGTTGCCCCAATGCAAAACAATACCTGATTTTCTAACACTAATTGATTCTTCAAGGATATTTGGAGATCATTGCGGGTATAAGTCGTTTTTACCAATACAGGCAATTGATCTTCCCGGATGCCGGCAAGTTCGAGGGCAAAACGATTCCAGCCTCTCGTTTCAATATTGAATAATCCTGTGCCGGTAGCCAACGACTCTTCTGTCTGGTATTCGTTGAACAGCCTGTACCAGATAAAATCTTTTATAGAAAGAAATTTGAAAGCGTTCGCAAAAGCAGCGGGTGAATTTTTTTTCAGCCAAAGTATTTTACACAAGGGCGTCATGGAATGGATAGGCGTGCCGCTGCTGGCGTATAGGGCTGCTGCAAAGTCTGCCTGCCTGAGTTCTACGGCTTCCTCCTCTGCCCTGTTATCTGCCCAGGTGATCAGGTTGGTCACGGGCTCGTGGTTCTTATCAATCACCACCAGGCTATGCATCACACTGCTGAGACTAACGCATACGGGTGACCGGTCCATTTCGTCAACAGCACTTTCCACAACAGTACTGAAGGCGTTCCAGATCGCCAAAGGATCCTGCTCGGCATAGTTATTCGGATTTTTTAACATCGGATAGTGCTCCTGTGCACTGCAGAGAACCGCACCTTTAGTGTCCACTGCTACAGCTTTACAACTTCCTGTGCCAATATCCACCCCTAAAAAATAATCCATAAATAAGTAGGAATTTTTTTGTTTCTCCGGAAAATTTGCGTCTCCTGCAAACAATTTATCGCTGAAAGTTATTCATATATTTAAACAAATTTCCCTCACCTTCGATTTGTTTATGAGCCTGATCAAGCCCCGCCTATCATTTGCGCAGATCATCAATATGAATGTCGGGTTCTTCGGCATACAATATAGCTTCGGCCTCCAGCAAAGTGCGGTAAACCCCATTTATGATTTCCTGCATGCAACGCCTGATCAAATACCACTCTTAAATCTTGCAGGCCCACTGACGGGACTGATCATTCAACCAATCATTGGTGCATTAAGTGACAAGACATGGCATCCGCGCTGGGGCCGCAGGACTCCATATTTTTTAATAGGTGCAATGGTTTGCAGCATTGCCCTTTTTCTTTTTCCCTTCAGCAGCGCCCTGTGGATGGCCGCCGGCTTGCTATGGGTTCTTGATGCCGGCAACAACACTGCCATGGAACCTTACAGGGCTTTCATAGCTGACAAACTGGATCCCAGCCAACAGGCTACAGGATTCCAGGCGCAGAGCTTTTTTACCGGCTTTGGACAAACGCTGGCCAATATATCACTCTTCATTTTCCCACTGATATTTATAGGCAAAACAGGTAGCTTACCGACCTGGGTGTACGCATCATTTTTTCTCGGAGCCGTATGCTCTATTGGCTCGATCCTTTGGAGTGTCAAGACCACACCTGAAATACCGCCGACTGCTGAGGAACTGGCAAAAATCAGGGCAAAGAATACTGGTATGCCACCCGCCTATGTGCAGTTTTTTCTTTCGATACTTACTACCGTTGTCGCCTACCTGCTGATCATAGTCTTGCTAATACCCTCTATTTTTTATCCCAGGCTGATCGGTAATGCGCTAAAATATGCCCGCTCTCATCCAACATTAAAAATATTGTTTGCCCAAAATATCGAGATCATCGATGCCATCATCGATATGCCGGGCATCATGTGGCATTTGGCAGCCGTTTATCTTTTTCAATGGTATGCGCTATTTTGCTATTGGCAAAACAGCTCCAAGAGCATCGCCCTTTCTGTGTATAAAACGACCCCTGCCGCAAACCCGACTTTATATGAAGAGGCTGTGGCCTGGACCGGCCTGGTGAATGCCTGGTACAATGTGATTACCTTTCTTTCAGCCTTTATGCTCGTGTATTTTGCCAGGAAATATTCTCCGAAACTGGTGCATTTCGGCTGCCTTATCCTGGCGGGTATTGGCTTCCTTTTGTTTGCACATATCGAAAATAAATACCTGCTTTTCCCCGCTATTACCGGCTTCGGCATCGGCTGGGCAAGTATGATGGGCATACCATACCTTATGGTAGTAAGTGGAATTCCCAAAGAACGCTATGGTGTGTACATGGGCATTATCAACATGATGATCGTGATCCCGATGTTTATACAAACAACCACTTTTGGTTTTATACTCAAGCATTTCCTCGGCAACGATTCACGGAATGCCATCACTTTCGCCGGCGTCCTGCTCCTGATCGCCGCAATCATTACCGTTTTTATGAAAACAAAAAAAACTCCCGTAGAAGATTTCGTTGTGACGGTGGCGGGGCATTAATTTTAAAATATTCTAACCCACTACCTTTACGCAAATACGGAAAACTAAGATGAAGATTTTATGTATTGGTGAAGCCTTGATCGATATGATATGTACCGACACAGGCTCAACACTTTCCAAAGGCGAACATTTTCTAAAAAAACCGGGAGGGGCACCAACCAATGTAGCGGCGGCCATTGCGGCACTCGGTGGAAGCGTTTTGCTTTCGGCAAAAGTAGGTGCAGATCCCTTCGGCCAGCAGTTGATAGATACAATGAAAGACTTTGGTGTGTCCACTCTCTGGATGGTGCAGGACAAAAGTCATTTTACCACCTTCGCCTTTGTCTCACTCATGAAAGACGGGGAACGGGATTTTGTTTTCAATCGTGGCGCCGATGGTCAACTGCATACCAGCGATCTTGAAGGTATTGACCTGGACGGTTTTTCCATCGCACATTTTGGCTCAGCTACCGCTTTTCTTCCCGGCCCATTGCAGCAGACGTACATTGAGTTGCTTGCACGTGCCCGTGAGAAAAACATTTTTATCAGCTTTGATCCCAACTTCAGGCAGCTTTTGTGGAAAGAAAATGTGCAATCTTTCATCGATCAGTCATGGAACTTTATCAGGCAATGCCAGTTCTTCAAGGTGAGCGAAGAAGAGGCGATGTTGATAACGGGTTGTAACTGTGTGAATGACGCGGCAAAAGTGTTTGCAAACAGTACGGGAGCCACGTTCGCTATCACGCTCGGGAAGGCAGGCACCTTCCTGATGCACAATAAAAACAAGTTGATCGTGGAAAGCATCCCTGTACAATCAATAGACAGTACAGGTGCGGGTGATGCATTTGTAGGAGCGATACTCTATCAACTGCGCAATAGTTCTCTCGCCATGATCGGTGCGATGAAGGACGATGACTGGAAAGTGATCATTGCAAACGCCAACAGGGCCGGCGCCAGGACCTGCGAATATATGGGCGCTATGGAAGCTTTCAAACACCTGAATGCTCAAATATTTGAATGACCTTTTTGAATGTATAAACATCACCTGCACACCAAACTAATAAAAGAATCAAAGGATTATTTATCCAAAAAAAGCTCAAGCGATATTGCTTTTTTCACCAGGTTCGCAGCTAACATTTCTTCCGTGGATTCGCTTTTTAGGGAACTTTATGCGCATCGCCCGGATGCTGATAAATGCCTCGACGATTTACTGGATATTTTGAAAAATGCTCACCTGGATCGTCCTAAATCGTTGCGGAAAAAAGATCGTAAAAAGTCCGAAGAAGGCAATTGGTTCCTGAGCAACCAGCTCTCCGGTATGAGTTTATACGTTGACCGCTTCTGCGGAAAACTTAAATACCTTCCCGAATATTTGCCTTACCTGGAAGAGCTGGGAGTGAATGTCGTGCACCTCATGCCTATTTTTGAAAGCCCTGCCGGAGAAAGCGACGGTGGCTACGCCGTCTCCAATTTCAGGAAACTTGATGAACGCTTTGGCACCCTCGATGACTTGCAGAAAGTACGAAAGGCGATGAATAAGGAAGATATGTACCTTATGACAGACATAGTTCTAAATCATACTTCCCGTAAGCATGAGTGGGCAGAAAAAGCAAAGGCAGGTCAGAAAAAATACCAGGACTATTTCTACATGTTTGACGACCGTAAAGAACCTAACGAGTACGAGAAGACGATGAAGGAAATCTTCCCGACGGCAGCGCCGGGAAACTTCACTTACATCGAAGAATGCGACAAGTGGGTGATGACCGTTTTTCACAACTATCAATGGGATTTAAACTTTTCAAATCCTGAAGTATTGATAGCCATGCTTGATAATATTTTTTTCTATGCCAACCTCGGTGTAGACATTCTGCGCATCGACGCTCCCGCCTTTATCTGGAAACAGGCCGGCACGCCTTGTACAAACCTGCCGCAGGCACATACTTTACTCAGGTTGATCAAACTCTGTGTGCAAATTGCAACCCCCGGCACAGCCATTCTTGGAGAGGCGATACAAGCCCCTAAATTCATTGTGACCTATTTTGGACAGGACGACTACGCCGCCCGGGAATGTGATTTTTGCTATAACGCAACCCACATGGCAACGCAATGGGATGCCCTGGCAACAGGGGATACGCGAATCATGTTGACAGCGCAGGACATTATTTCGCAAAAGCCATTCGGGGCATCCTGGATTACTTATACACGTTGTCATGACGACATTGGCCTCGGCTATGATGACTCCATGATTTCCCAACAAGGACTTGACCCCGTGAGTCATAGAAAATATCTTAAGGATTTTTATTCCGGAAAATATCCCGGATCTCCGGCACGGGGCGATCTTTTTTCTTTCAATCCTAAAACGGGTGATGCACGTATTAGCGGATCCCTGGCTTCTCTTTGCGGGCTGGAAAAAGCTGTAGATGAAGCGGATGAAGCAGCGATAGAAACGGCTATATATAAAATATTGATGATGCAGGCCATGAGCTTTTTGATCGGCGGATTACCGATGCTCTTTTATGGCGATGAAGTTGGCTACACTAACGATTACAGCTACACGAAGGATCCTGCACGGAGCTATGATAATCGCTGGATGCACCGCCCGGTTATCGACTGGAATAAAAATGAACGAAGAAAAAAAAAGGGGACGACCGAAAGTAAAATATTCGAAGGAACCCGTCGCTTGCTGGAAATACGCCGCACCCTCGATGCCTTCGCTGATTTTAAAAATATCACCTGGATCACGCCATTCAATAAACACATAGCCGGTTTTATAAGGCACACAGCAGATGAGCAAGTGTTTTGTTTTTTCAATTTTAGCGATGCCCCGGCGTATGTCACCTGGCATGCGGTAAGAGAAAGTGGTTATCAACCGGTGAAATTTTATGATCACTGGCATGAAGAAAAAATAAGCCCCGGAGAAGATCATGAATACCTGCAGCTGGAGCCTTATGATTTTAAGATAATGGAGATAAAAGAACGCGCCAGCTAATTCCCCACGATTAATTTTTACACCCCGACATTCGATAGTTTCCGGGCCAGTCCCGACATTGTCATGCTTTGAAAATTGAAATGGCTGTTCAACACTCTATACCGCTTTAAAATTTTCCGCAGAAAATCAATATTCTCATCCCGGTGATTGCCGAAGTTGTGCGGATGCCACCATAGGTGATAGGTGAGATTATTCTTCGCTGCGTGGGTCATAGAAGTAGTAATGCGTTTCAACCGCAAGCCATCAGCAAAGTTTAATCTTGGCGAATAAGGCCGCAAAAACCGGCTGGCAGGAATGTCCATAGGCGTTTGCTTCGCCATCTGTTCATCCGAATAGCAATGATGCCCTGAAATGTTTAAGTAGGTATCGACCAACCTGCCAGCTCGCCGCGAACGCTTTTCAGTTTCGCTGTTCACCGCCGAATACATCCAGGATGTTTCATTGCCGCGGTAGCAAAATATTCCCATTTGCCGGCAAACTTCCAGGTAGGCATCATTAAATTGATTACGGGGAAACACCAGCGAGGTAATCGTAATGCCGGATTTCGCTGCAGTCTTTTTCGCTGCTTCAAGATCAGCGCGAAAATCATCGATCGTCTGGCCCTTTTCGAGGCAGTAATAATGCGAAAAAGTATGAGACCCGATCTCGTGGTTTTTATACTGCTGAATCAGCCTAATCAGCTTCCCGGCATAGTGATAATCATCGGCATCTTCATTGTCCCCAATACTTTGGACATAGCCATTGTAAGGTGATAAGTTCTGTCGCAGGTAATTCGGAATTCTTTGCGGCAAACTTTGTAATAAGTCTTCTTTGTTATCGAAAAAAAGCAAACCTACTGTTGCAAAAGTTGCGTGTATATCAAACTCTTCAAAAAGGGAAAGCAGACCTGGTATCACCTTATGGACCGCTGCGATATTCGAACCATAGCCGGCAATCGTTTTGGTATCACGAACACCCCACATCAATTCAAAATCGAGAGAGATGATAAACTTTCCGTGGTTCATTTCAGCAAAATAAAGAAATACAAAATGAACTCAGGTGCAGCATAATATTGTATGCTTACTTTCCGGCAGCCAGCACTTTTGTCGAAGTAATTTTTTTATCATCCAGTTCAATGCCAAAACCTGGTTTAGTCGGTAGCGGCAGTTTTCCATTCTTTGTCAGCAACGGTTCTTTTTGAAAATGAACTTTATTGGGCATGTGGTTGATGAGGTATTCCACCAGCGGACAAACTTCCGGTGACTGGCTGGCTACCACATGCAAAGCAGCGTGGATATTATGTCCATGCGGAAAAACTTTTACGCCATAGGCAGATGCAAGGTTGCAGATTTTTACCAACTCACTTACGCCTCCGCACCATTCCGGATCAGCCTGCACTACCTGCAAAATTCCTTCCTCCAGGAAGTTGACTGCTTCCCACCTGCTGTAAAAATGTTCACCGGTGGCGATGGGAATGTTTGTGTTTCTTCTCAATTGTTTAAAACTTTCGAGGTGGTCTACGGGGAAAGGTTCTTCTATCCAATAAGGATTGAACTTCTCGCTTTCCCGGCACCACTGGGTGGCGAAAGGAAGATCCCAACCCATGAAGGCATCAAACATAAGTGGGGCGTCCGCTCCGAGCGCACTCCGTAATTCCTCCACCAGCCCGATGCTATGATTTAAGCCCGGCGCTCCATCACCGGGGCCATACGCCATGAACCATTTCTGGTGAACAAATCCATCTTCGAATAATTGCTTTGCCCGGGGACCAGCTTTCCCTTCCTCTACGCTGAAGCTAAGGCAGCTTCCGTAGACTTGTATTTCCTTTCTCGTAGCTCCGCCTAGTAATTCATAAACCGGTGTTTTGAAATATTTGCCTTTTACATCCCAAAGTGCATTATCTACAGCACTCATTCCCATCATGAATTGGCCAGCACGGGAATGGCGGTTGCTTCTATACATCTGGTCCCATATCATTTCCACCTGCAGCGCATTTTTTCCCAAAATGAAAGGAGCAAGTTGTTGCAAAATCGGCGCCGTCACATCATCATCGAGCGCACCGTACAAGCCTTGAATGCCGCCTGCAGTCGTGATCTGCAGGTAATTGTGTGAAATGTTGCTGGTTCGGTCCGGAAGCCCGGGAGTATCGCGATATGGCGCCTTGGTGCGAAGTTCCGGGTAGATATCTGCTCCCCGGATTTGTGGCTGGTGATTCATACCGGGATTGCTCGTCCAGGGGCCGGTGACTCGTACTATTTCGACGTTTGTGATTTTCAGTTCGGCGGCACCACCTGCGGAGACAAAAAGTGATCGGGTGGGTGCCGGGATAAAAGTGAAGGCTGCGGCTTTGGATAGATCTGAAAGAAATTTTCTGCGTTTATACATGGCAGTGAGGGGTTGAATGAAATAAGAAATTAATTTACCGGAAGGAAATCCTGTAGCATAGCTTTCGTTTCATTTACCTTTAAAATCCAGATAAAT
>JBBQSI010000021.1:0-15859 GCA_038213975.1 Chitinophagales bacterium | reverse complement strand
TGAGATGTACCAGACTGATATTTATTATGACCGCCCGAGCCGGAGCTTTTATGGTTATGGACCTAACGCAGGTCATACCGCCTGGATTTTTGATGGCGCTGGAAATATCTTAGTTCCCGGCGATATTATTTTTTCTGCATCCTATGGCTCTTCGACCCTCAGCGCCATTGAAGCAAGGATTTGGGTAGATAATAGTTCCCTTTCAATGAATATCCCTGCTTTTGACTGGGCTGGTAGCTTCGACGGTGCAAGTAACGGATCACAATATGGCTATGCCGGCATCAAACCGAAAAGCGCAGGTATATTTTATACCGGAGTAGAGAGTTTAAATAATACCTGGGCAGGGCCTTTCCAATTGGTCAGGGGTGACAATACTATTTCCACAACCTACACAGCCGGGCAGTTCATGGAATTTTCTGTAAACCTCACCAAGTTGGGACTTGATCCTGTAACCTTATTAGGTGGTGATGCATGTGGTATGCCTTTCAGGAGAGTATTGGTTAAAACGAGGGCTTCTACTTCATTTACGTCAGCTTTAAAGGATTTCGTGGGACCATTCGATTTCTTCCTGGCGCCAAGAGCAAAAATCGCTGCTGATCAATCTGTGCTTTGCGGCCTAATCACAGTAAGCACTATATCAGTTACAAATGCTGTATCGACCTCCACATATAATTGGAGTACACCAGATGGTAATATCATTGGCAGTACTACCGGCACTTCAATTTCCGTGGACCAGCCGGGAAAATATATTGTAACCCAGTATTTGCAGTCAGGTTGCACTCCCTATGCCACAGACACCATCAATATATTTTATAATGCAAGTTGTTTTGTGCTTGATAATAATCTTTTACGTTTCAGCGGGAAAGCGACGGGCGAACAGGTAAGCCTGGACTGGGCTATGAATGAAACTGACAACGTCAGTTATTTTGACTTGCAAAAAAGCCCGGATGGAATTACGTTTGATAGGTTTACAACCGTACCTGCAAAAAGCAAAGCGGGAGAGAACATCTACCAAGCCGTTGATGCTGCATTGAATACAGGCATCGCTTATTACCGATTAAAAATCGTGAATGCCGACGGTCAGTACACCTACAGTAAAGTGGTAATTGTTACGTTCCAAACAAACAAGATATACCAGGTGGTAACGATCGCTCCTAACCCGGTAAAAGACCGATTAAATATTACTTTAAACTCTTCAAGTAACAAACCAGTAAAAATATCCTTTTATAATGCTGCAGGTAAACTTGTCAAAGTGATCAGTCAATCTGCGCCGGCTGGATTTTCTACGGTAACAATAACTGACTGCAAGCGATGGCAGCCTGGTATATACCTAACGAAGGTTGAACTCGGTGTTGAGGTTTTCACGGAAAAAATATTCATCGTCAAATAAATATCGCACTTATGTCTTTACGTGTAAACAAACGGCTATCCCGCATTTGCTCAATTACGGCGCTGGTGTTGACTTCCACAACCTGCTATTGCCAGGAGCAGCTTACCCAGGTTGTCAATGCTTCCGGCGGTAATTATGAAAAAGGAGGCGTGTTATTAAACTGGAATGTAGGAGAGCTTTCGCTTGTAAATGCAATGGCTTCAATTGACAGTACTCTCTGGATTACCAATGGTTTTTTACAACCCGAAGGCCCAAGCGGCGGTCCCGTAATGACTTCAGTACCTGCGGAATTTGTGATGGAATCGCAGGCAGCGCGGGTCAGAGTTTTCCCAAATCCGGTTCAGGACGTCCTACAAATAGATTACACGGATAATTATTATGGTGATATGTACGTTACCATTTTCGACAATGCAGGGAAGTTGGTTTATGCGAAAACTGTGTATTCCTCCGGAAACGGTTTTAAACAAAAGATCAATATTTCCCAACTCACGAGAGGAAGTTACCTGCTGAACATTTCGCCCGTTCAAAAGCCACAATCTAAACAAGTATACACTTACAAATTAATCAAGTCTTAACCCGTTCTATATCTAATCTAATTATAATGAAACGCTACAAACTAATTTTACTGGCGCTGCTATTTACCACAGCGTCTTTTGCACAAGCGCCGTTGCAAATAAACTACCAGGGTATCGCCCGCAGCAATTCGGGTGCTCCGATGTCCAATCAATCAATGACTTTAAAACTTACAGTCCTGGAAGGGTCAGCCATAGGAAATATGGTATACCAGGAGATCCGCAGTATCCGGACTGATAAGATGGGAATGTTTGTTGTAGCTATTGGCAGCACCGGCACCAACACTACTTACAGCTCCCTCTCCGCAGTAAACTGGATGAACAGCATTGCGAAATATCTTAAGGTGGAGCTTTCTACCAAAAACAATGGAACCTATACTGATTTAGGTGCAGCAGAATTATTAAGCGTTCCATTTGCTTTTGCTGCTTCTGCGGCAAAACCTGTGGGCAGCGCCGGCGGTGATCTGGAAGGTGCCTACCCTAATCCCACAATTGCAGCGGGCGTGATCAATGCAACACATATTGCTGACGCGTCTATTACTGCCGACAAACTTGCGCCAGGTGTAATTCCTACAACCGCAGGTGCCAGCGGTGATGCCGGAGGCGTACTGGGAGGTACTTATCCTAATCCTTCTTTGGGTACAGGCGTTGTAGCAGCTACAAATATTTTAGACAGCTCAATTACTGCTGATAAACTTGCACCGGGCGTGATACCAGCCGGTTTATCGGGTGATGCAGGCGGCGATCTTGGCGGCACTTTCCCCAACCCAACTCTTTTTAAAATTAAAGGTTGGCCGGTCAGCAGTCAGGCGCCTTCAGCAGGCCAGGTGATGAAGTTTAATGGTACGCAATGGACACCCTCGCTGGATAATACAGGAAACATTACTATTCCCTATGTGGGATCGCAGGCCTCTGCTTTCACTTTGTTTTCCATTGTGAACCAGGGAGCAGGCTCAGGTCTGTCCGGTACTAATACTTCTCAAAGCCCTAACGTTGCCGGAATAATAGGAAAAATTGGTTCACCTACACCTGGTAGCTACTCTTCCGGGGTAAGAGGTATTAATAATGGTACGAACGACAACGGTTACGGCGTATGGGGCTCACACTCCGGCGGCGGATACGGCTTATATGGCACTGCTGTCACCGGGAATGGCGTACATGGTATGTCCAACACCGGTAATGGTATTTATGCAAAAAGCATTTCAGGCAACGGCATCTTCGCAACGAGCGATGAAGGCACGGCTGCTTTGTTTGATATCTCCAACGTTAATAGCTGGAACGATGCGTTATTTACTTCCAACGCAGGTGGCGGAAACGGACTAACCTCAGTTGCTAACCTCGGGCATGGTATCATGGGCATTGCAAATGACACTTATGGTATGGGCATCATCGGCATCAATAATGCCGGAGGAGAAGCCATCATGGGTTTTACGATCAGTGATGTCGGCAGCGCAGTTGTCGGGAGAAACGATGGTTCTTATCCTGCCATTCGCGGGTTCAATACAGCCAACGATGGCGTAGGCGTATTAGCCATGGCAAATGCCTGGGGCACCACCGGAGGTACTGCACTTGTTGCTGAACTGGAAGGAGGAAACCCGGGGAACACGGCAGTTTTTAAGGCGAACTATGCTAACGTAGCCCGAATAGACGAAACCGGCAAGGCTTTTTTCAATGGCGGTACACAACTCGGCGGCGCCGACGTGGCGGAGTACTTTGAAGTAGAAGGTTACAAGGTGTCATATGAAGCCGGCGATGTACTTGCCATTTCTGCAACATCAGATCGCAAAGTGGAAAAATCTTCTTCCCCGTATTCAACATTAGTTGCCGGAGTATATGCCACCAAGCCCGGTATATTGCTTACGGAGCAAAATGCTGAACAGGACAACCTGGATACTTATGTGCCAATGGGTGTAATTGGAGTAATCCCGACGAAAGTGTCCCTGGAAGGTGGAGAAATCAAGCGGGGTGATATGCTTGTAACTTCTTCTACAAGTGGAGTAGCTATGAAAGGCGACCCTGCAAAAATACAGGTAGGCCAGGTGCTCGGTAAAGCCCTACAGCCCTATGTTGGCAACGGTATCGGAAAAATTAATGTACTAATAGGCGTAAAATAACATGAAGAAGATCAAACTATTTGGGGTGCTGACGCTATTGCTCTTCTCAGCACCAGGCAGGTCGCAAACCAGCAACCAACCGATGTCTGCATTCTTTAGTGACAGCGTGAAATCCTTCCTGAGGCGCCACCCGCCAAAGAAGGTAACGGGTTTTAAGCCGGAGAAGTTGCAGTCGTCTAACAGGGACCTAAAGCAAACTGCGGGTAAAAAGAATAAGAATCCAACTATTAAGCCGCACAAGTCTCAAAACACGCCAGGCCAGGCAAAACAGAAGTTCTTTGCAAACGATAAAGATTTAGCGAATAAAGTTAAAAAGATTAAAAAAGCAGGTTAAGTCCTGCTTTTTAGTTTTAAGGAAGGAGGAAGTTTTGGGAGTGACGTTGCAGCCTGGCGCCGAACATTGCTTAAGTTATTACGTTAATTTTGAAAGATGGAAATTTTACCAGGATCGTTACTGAATAAAATAAATTCTCCGAATGATTTGAAAAAATTGAGCCGGGAAAAACTTCCTGTTCTTTGCGATGAGCTCCGGCAGTTTATTGTTGATGTCGTAAGCGTGCATGGTGGACATTTTGGAGCAAGTCTTGGAGTTGTAGAGCTTACGGTTGCCTTGCATTATGTTTTTAATACACCCTATGACCAACTGGTTTGGGATGTGGGTCACCAGGCATACGGCCACAAAATTCTCACTGGCCGGAAAGATACATTTGTTACTAACCGGAAATACAAAGGATTAAGTGGGTTTCCAAAGCGTACAGAAAGTGACTACGATACGTTTGGTGTTGGGCATTCTTCCACCTCCATTTCCGCTGCCCTGGGTATGGCAATGGCGTCTCATTATAAGGGTGAAAAAAACCGGCAGCACGTCGCTATCATTGGCGATGGTGCTATGACGGCAGGTATGGCTTTCGAAGCCCTTAACCATGCCGGGATAGAAAAAAGTAATGTGCTTATTGTGCTCAATGACAATTGTATGAGCATTGATCCAAATGTCGGCGCACTTAAAGAATATCTTACCGATATCACGACCAGTCAAACCTATAACAAGCTCAGGGATGACTTTTGGAAAGCGCTGGGTAAATTACCCGCCCGTCAATTTTCCCGGAAACTTGTTTCAAAAATGGAGACCGGTTTGAAGGGTATTTTAAGCACAAGCAGCAACCTTTTTGAATCGCTCAATATTCGCTATTTCGGTCCCATAGACGGTCATAACATCACCAAGTTAGTTGATACCCTGAAAGATCTAAGGGGAATACCCGGCCCAAAACTTTTGCATATCAATACAGTAAAAGGCAAGGGCTACGAACTGGCTGAAAAAGATCAAACAGTATGGCATGCCCCAGGTTTGTTTGATAAGATTACCGGGGAAATTTTTAAAAAGAAATTTGACATCCCCCAACCCCCAAAATACCAGGATGTTTTTGGGCATACAATTATAGAACTCGCGGAAAAAAACGATAAGATCATGGGCGTCACTCCGGCAATGCCGAGTGGCTGCTCCATGAAATATATGATGGAGAAAATGCCGGATCGGGCTTTCGACGTGGGCATTTGCGAGCAACATGCGGTAACCTTAAGTGCCGGGCTTGCTACGCAGGGAATGAAAGTTTTTTGCAATATCTACTCTTCATTTATGCAACGGGCCTACGACCAGGTAGTACACGATGTGGCATTGCAAAAGCTTCCCGTTGTTTTCTGTCTTGACAGAGCAGGCCTCGTTGGCGAAGATGGGCCAACACATCATGGCGCTTACGATCTTGCGTACATGCGTTGTATCCCCAACATGATTGTAAGCGCACCGATGAATGAAAGTGAATTGCGGGACCTCATGTATACTGCCCAACTGGATTCAATAGAAAGTCCTTTTGTTATCAGGTATCCACGAGGTGCGGCGGTAAAGGCAGAATGGAAAACACCCATGAAAGAAATCACCATTGGAACCGGACGAAAACTGCATGATGGGGAGGAGATCGCGGTACTCACAATTGGTCATCCCGGAAATTTTGCAGCGGCCGCGATCAGGGAAATGAGGCGGGAAAACATAATGCCTGCTCATTATGACATGCGATTCGTGAAACCTTTAGACGAAGCTATTTTACATGAAGTGTTTTCACAATTTCAAAAGATAATCACAGTGGAAGATGGCACCGTCGTTGGCGGATTCGGTTCAGCAGTCCTGGAATTTATGGCTGCGAATAATTACCAGGCGCATGTAAAAATACTGGGTATTCCGGACAGGATCATTGAGCACGGATCGCCCCGGGAACTCTACGTTGAAGTGGGCCTGGATGAAAATAGCATTGCTGAAGCCATTCGGAACATGTCCAGCATCGACGTAAATAAACTGATTGCTTCCGGCACTTAGTCAAATCCACCGTGCCTGTTAGCTTTTCGCTGGGCCGGCCATTCTGCAGGTTCCCCGGTTTTGTTATCAATCGGTAATACGGCTTTTTCCCTTGATATATTCTCTGCATCTTCGCAAGCCATATAAGCGAGAATGGCTGTAAGAATCACGTTGCTCCTCACGTCGTCAAATACAATTTTATCATAAGTGTCCCGGTTGGTATGCCAGGTATATGTGCCATACGACCAGCTTAATGAGCTTAGCGAAAAAGCAGGCGCGCCCACAGCGAGGAAAGACGCATAGTCGGATCCACCTGAAGCAGGTTGCCCGGGAAAAGTGGTGGCGATCTGGGACTTGATACTGTCTGGCACGGGGTAAAGCCATTTGCTCAGGTAATCGTAAGCGTATAACATCCCCTGGCCGGTAATACTGGTCACCCTGCCGGTTCCATTGTCCTGGTTGAAAACGGCTTGGATGCTGTCAAGCAATTCCGGGTGATCTTCTACAAAAGCCCTTGAGCCATTGAGTCCGCGCTCTTCACATCCCCAATGGCCGACATTTAGGGTTCTCCTGGGATTTGGATACACTTTTTTCAGTACACGCATGGCCTCCATCATTACCAGCGTACCTGTGCCATTGTCAGTTGCTCCAGTGGCCCCATCCCAGGAGTCAAAGTGTGCAGATAAAAAAACATGGCTATCCGGTCTCCCGGAACTTTTAATTTCCGCAAGCGTATTGAAAGTTGGCTGAACACCCGTTTCTCTTGAATCAGCAAGAATGCTCAAACGTGGAATTTTTCCGCCCTCAGCCAGGCGATACAGTAGTCCATAATCCTCCAATGCAATATCAACTGCAGGAATATTTTTGGTATCCGCATCAAAGATTTTATCAACGCCAAAGCCTTTAGACCACCGGGAAGAAATAATTGCGGCGGCACCTGCTTTTTCCAGCGCCAGCGCCAGTTCAGACGAATTGAAGCCCGTAGATTTTATACGATTTCTCCAGGCAGTTTGCAGAGAGTCCTGCAAATTTTTCATTCTTTCTGCCGATTCTTTTTTGGCAAATTCCGTCCAATTTTCATCTGGCCTGCCGGTAGGCTCAGGCATGGAAACCATCACAAATTTTCCTTTCACTTTTGGCAGCCATTTTTGAAAAGCCAAGGAGTCAGACATATCCGGCAAGATGATAACCTCACCGGTTACGGCTTTTCCTTTGGTAGATGGAGACCAGGCTAACTGGGTACCCTCAAGGCTCTTAACCCATGGAGCAATCATATCAATGTGCGTAATGCCTCTCTCCCAGCCACGCCATTCACCCCATTTTTCATTTTTTGCAGGTATACCCCAACTTTCGTACTTCGATACTGCCCAGTCATGCGCCTGTTTCATTTTCGGTGAACCAACGAGACGGGGTCCAATTTCATCGAGAAGTTCGTGTCCTAAAAATTCAAGCTGGGAATTTTCGGTGGCCTCGCGAATGATCGCGTTGATCATGCTGTCGCGGTGAGATTGCGCTGCTGACTTAAAGGAGAAAAAGCAAATACAAATGGTAAGCAGATAGATTGAGAAGTGGACCCTTTTTTTCATACGGTGGTTGCGATAATTAGTCTTTAGTAAGAAGTAGTCTTTTTTGGGAAATTAGGCATACATGGGAACTTCAATCACCAATACTTTAGAAGTAGTGGCAGCTTGCAGGGTTATTTTTTCAGCGCCTGCAACTTCCATGGCGTCTCTTTTTTGGAGAACGTCCTCTAGTATCTTAATCTCTCCATCAATCACCATCACATAGATGCCATTTCCTTTGAACTTGATCGTGTAGTCAATATCTTTTCCTTCACTTAATGTAGCGAGGGCAAAGACAGCATCCTGATTTATCCAGACGCTTTCATCTTCTTCATCAGGACTAACTACAATTTGCCATTTATCCAACCTGTCATTTTCTGAAAAAGATTTCTGTTCATAACGCGGTTTAATATTCTTCAGCTTAGGCAAGATCCAAACCTGGAAGAGATTTAGCTGATCCGTTTCTGAAGCATTGGTCTCACTATGCTTTATGCCAGTACCTGCACTCATGATCTGCACATCCCCTGTTCTTATTACCCCGTCGGTACCGGTACTGTCCTTGTGGGCTATCGCGCCACTTAAAGGAATGGTTATAATTTCCATATTATCGTGCGGGTGGGTGCCAAAGCCTTTGCCACCTGCGATGATGTCGTCATTCAACACCCGTATTGCACCGAAGTGCATCTTTTCAGGATCATACCAATTGGCAAAACTGAAAGAATGTGCAGCCTTAAGCCAGCCATGGTCAGCGAATCCGCGATCCCGGGCACGCTGAATTTTTGTTGTCATATATTTAATTTAAAGAAGGCTCGAAAGGAGTTTCTGGAAGAGAAACTGCAACCTGTTCCGGCGTACGATTTTCATTAAAGTCTAAAATGAAATTATTCGTTCCGGTGCCGAGGATAATGTTCAAATAATTTTGCTGAACCAGTTCCAGCATATTTAAAAATAAGAATATCGCGTGTATCCGGTTTTCAGAAATCTCGAAGATCTGCTCGAAAGAAACATGCTTTTCTTTTGAAAGCAATTCGAGTAAATACTGCCGGGAACCCTCCATCGTATAGTTGTACCTGATTACCGTGTGAGAGGGCTTATGGCGATTATCATGCAGACGCTGAGCAACTTTTTCAAACGCCTTCATTAGTTTAAACAAAGACACAGTTTGTATTTCTGTGCCTTCGCTTGCCTCGTCTCCTATTTTTGACAACTCTTCCTGGATATTCCCGCGCTTCACCATTAGCAGCCGTTCAGCCTCCATCTCACTTAGCTTCGCGCACGCTTCCTTAAACCTTTTGTATTCTAAAATCTTATTCACCAATTCCTGCCGCGGATCTACCTCGTTGCCTTCAGTATCGAGCTCCTTTCTTGGTATCAGCATCTTTGCTTTGATCCGCATTAGTGTGCTTATAAATAATATAAACTCGCTGCTTAATTCAATATTCAGCGATTCACTACTATGGATGTGAGCAAGAAAATCGTTTGTGATGCTGGTAATAGGGATGTTGTAAATGTCAAGCTCATCACGCTCAATAAAAAACAAAAGCAAATCAAACGGCCCTTCGAACTGCGGTAATTTAATCTGGTAAATTTCTTTATTCATAGTATCAAATGCTGTGACAAATTTACCGATAATCTCTTCGTGGTTTCGCGGGAGTTATGTACACATCAAACGAGGCAGCCGGGTTGCCGCTATTGTAATTCTATCTAATGCCGGATACTATTTCCTTTTTAGTTCATCCCTGATTTCCATCAGCAACTTATCTGTAGATGATGGTCCTGCAGCTTCAATTTCTTTTTTCTTTTCCAGAGACTGGAAAGAGCGAACCAGGGAGAAAATAACCAGGGCGATAATAATAAACTTGAGAACAGCAGCCAGGAAGTTGCCATATCTTACTTCGCCCCATTTTAGCTCGGCTATATTTTCAACACCAACCGCCTCCAATGCCGGAGAAAGCAATAAGGGAGTGATAACGTCATCCACGAGTGATGAAATAATGGCGCCAAAGGCAGCACCGATAATTACTGCAACAGCGAGGTCTATAACATTTCCTTTATTTACAAAGGCGTTGAAGTTGGAAAAGAATCCCATGTCAAAAGATTTAAAGGTGAAAATTATTTTCTGGTTCCGGGATAATGCATGTTTAGTGAGTGAAGTTTATCAAGAAGGGTAGACGCAATGATATATTCTTTATACCAATTTTGATCGCTGGGAACGATTACCCACGGTACAGCATTACACGCTTGAAAGCACTCTTCATACATCTGCATATATACATCCCATAGCTTCGATTCGGTGAAATCATTCTCGTTGTATTTCCACATCTTCTCAGGCCGGCTGATGCGTTCATTCAGGCGGGAAAGTTGTTCTTCCTGTGATACATGGAGGTAGAATTTCAGTATATGAGTACTATTAAGTTCGGTCAATAACCATTCGAAATCATTGATCGCTTTCATTCTCTTTGCGGCAGTTTCATCATCGCACAATTTGTGTACACGGGTTACCAGGATATCTTCATAATGACTGCGATTGAAGATCTGGACCATTCCTTTGGAAGGAGTTTTCAAGTGAATCCTCCATAGAAAATCATGACTAAGTTCTTCGGGAGTAGGTGCTTTATAGCTTTTAACCTGTATACCTTGCGGGTTCATGGAAGTAAAAACATTTCTAATGGCGCCATCTTTTCCGCTGGCATCCATGCCTTGAATTACCACCAGTATAGCATGTTTGTTTTCTGCAAAGAGGAGATTCTGCAGATCATTTAATTCCTTTAAAATTTCAGCTGTTTTGAGTTTAATTTCCTTCTTATCGAACCCGTCCGGAGCGCGGGTGTTTGTTTTCGCAAGAATGCCCTGCATGCAATATTATTTCTAGGGTGGCCAAAAATGTCCCTTAAAAATAATGTTATTCCCCCAACCGGCCTCAGATGAATATCGGCTAATCCTGAAAAAATATTTTCTTTAAGAGGACTTACGTTCCCGACGTAGCTCGTTTGCAGTTTTGGACGAGCCGTCATGACTCCAGCCCGGGGGCATAAAAATATATTTCATTTTTAAAGTCCACGGAATCTTTTTTTTCAAGTCGAAAACGAGGTTCGACCATTCGTGGAAAACAATTTTCGATAGATGGTGCGGCTTATCCAGCTTTTTCGTGAGACCGTAAACAACGGGTTCCTCCTGCAATTCTTCCTGGAAAGTTCCAAACAGCTTGTCCCAGACGATAAGAACCATTCCCATGTTTTTATCGAGGTAAATAACGTTGCTTGCATGGTGAACCCTGTGATGCGATGGGCTCACAAAAATAGCTTCAAACCAATGCGGCATTTTATTGATATACTGTGTGTGCACCAGGATTCCGTAGATCTGGGTCAATGAATACATGAACACAATATCAAGCGGCCGGAAGCCTAACAATACTAACGGTAAAAAATAGATAAAACGATACAGGGGTTGTAACACGGAAGATCTGAAGCCGGTTGTTAAATTAAATTCTTCAGAAGAATGATGAGTGACATGTACTGCCCAAAAAAGACGGCAGAAATGATCAACACGGTGCTCTAAATAAAAAGCCAGGTCTTCTAAAATAAAAAGCAGCCCCCAATAAAGTACTGGTTGATTTTCAAAACTGATGAGTTGATGTCCATAAAAAAAAGAAAGCACCACAAGATATACAGCCCTGAAAAGCAGATCCAGTCCCCCGTTCAACAAGCACAGGTAAATATTAACCAGCGTGTCGCGAACGCTGTAATATTTTTTTAGATGAAGGTGGCTCAAAAAAATTTCCAGTCCTATTACGATCATGTAGATCGGGGTGGTCACCAGTAATAGAAGCTGTTCTTTTAGCATTTCAGAAAATTATACCAGCATAATCTCCTTCTCTTTGGAGGCGAGGTGTTTGTCTACCAATGATATGTGGGTATCAGTAATTTCCTGCATCTCAGCTTCAGCATCTTTAGCCTGATCCTCACTGATCTCAGCATCTTTTCCTTGTTTCTTTACTTGCTCGAGTGCATCACGGCGAATGTTCCGGATGGCGACTTTTGCATTCTCACCCTCGGCATTACTTCTTTTTACCAGTTCTTTTCGGCGTTCTTCTGTTAGCGGTGGCAGAAACAGCCTGATGATGTTTCCATCGTTTTGGGGATTTACACCTATGTTAGCAGCGATAATAGATCGCTCTATTGGTTGCAGCATGTTTTTTTCCCACGGCTGGATGGTAAGTGTGCGTGCATCCATCACCGACAGATTGCCAACCTGGTTAATAGGAGTGGGTGTACCATAGTAATCCACAACTATCCCATCTAACATAGTCGGATTGGCTTTGCCTGCACGGATCCTGATAAGTTCAGTTTCAAGGTGATCGATTGCTTTTTGCATCAGTTCACTACTGTTGCTAATTATTTCGGCCGGCGCTTCACTCATGGAAATGCTATTAATTTTTAGAGAAAACAGACTTCAATTGAAGGGCACAAATTTAGTAAAAATCAATCGTCTTAAGGAGTTGCCTTGTAATGCCCGCCAAAATCTGGGTTACGCTACTTTCACGCTCGATTCCTTGTGGCTACGGCGGGTAAAGGTCATTGCAGGGAAAGATTTTGGACGCCTGTAGTAGATAATACTGATAATGGCCAGGGATACTGAACTTAATGAAAGGATTACAAAGTTTGGTCCCAGGGTACGCAGCGATAATGCAAGCCCGATAAAAACAATATTTGTCAATACGCAAGTGATCGTGATCATCCTATGCGTGAAACCAAGCTCCAGCATGAAATGGTGAATATGATTTCTATCCGGAGAAAACGGTGATCGGCGGTTAAATATGCGAATGCTTACCACACGGAGTGTGTCAAAAAGCGGAATGATCAAAATGGAAAATCCTATGGCAGGCGCAGCAGCAATAAAGAAAGGACCTGGCTCGGAAGCGGAAGCAATAAACTTTATTACAAAGATAGAATTTAGCAAACCGATCAACAGGGATCCGGTATCTCCCATAAATATTTTTGCCGGTGCAAAGTTATAGATCAAAAATCCAAGTAGGCTTCCCGCCAGCGAAAACGCCATAACTGCATACATAATCTGCGAGGTGGCCAGGAAGTAGATGCCAAATATAGTGGATGTGAGTAGTCCCAGACTACCCGCAAGCCCGTCAACGCCATCAATCAGGTTGAAAGAGTTGGTAATTAAAACAATTGTGAAGAAAGTCAATAGCAGGCTTGATGTTGGCGATATTTCATATACGCCGAGGAAGCCATGCATATTATTAATTTGTACACCTGCAAATTTGATGATAATCCCTGCGGCAACTAACTGACCGATAAACTTTTTTGTGGCAGACAATATGAGTATATCATCTTTAATCCCGAGGAAAAAAATCACCATTAATGCTGCAACAAAATACTGTAGAATGGCTGCAGAGCCGGGCGGAACGCCTAAAAGAACAGATACGATAAAGCCCGCAAATATTCCTAATCCACCCAGTGTTGGGATTACAACCTTGTGAATCTTTCTTTCATCAGGATGGTCAAAAAATTTCTTTTCCCTGGCTACCTCAATAATGACGGGTATCGAAAAAAATGTGATGAGGAAAGCCAAGCCACTACTAAGAAAAAGATTGTCCATACCTCGGGGGAAATAAGATTACAAAAATATGGTTAAGTTAATACTAAAGATAGTACTCAAAAATATATGTCGGGGAGAATGCAATTATTGGTATTTTTCATCAAGTTGATACTGGAGTAGTCTAAGGAATAGAAAACGGAAAACCCTGTCTACTTATTATTAATAATTTTTCAAACAAGCTGATTACTCCGAAATCTTCTCGTCGGCTGCACTGTTTACAACTGCAGCGCCCATCTTATGAATAGGATTTTTATGGTTTTCATCAAATTGGTGACGGTTATTCAAGATATCCAGGCCTGCAAAGATTGCTGCAGTAAAGGAAGAGATATCGGAAATGTTCTTACCGGCTATGTCAAAAGCAGTCCCGTGATCCGGGCTGGTACGGACTATTGGCAAGCCTGCAGTAAAGTTAATGCCTTCTGCAATACAAAGTGACTTGAAAGGAATTAACCCCTGATCGTGATACATTGCTAATACCGCATCAAACCTTTTGTGGCTGCCGCGGGCAAAAAAAGCATCCGCACTGAATGGCCCTGTCACTAACATATTTGATTGCTTTGCCTCCTTGATTGCCGGCTTGATTATTTCGATTTCTTCGCTTCCTACTAACCCGTTATCGCCGGCGTGCGGGTTCAAGGCGAGGACTGCTATCTTGGGCCGCTCAATATTAAAATCACGGCGAAGCGAAGCATTCAGGATTTGAAGTTTACTGAGTATCGCCTCCCTGGTAATGTATTTCGGTATCTCTTTTACCGGAACATGCTCGGATACTAACCCCACCCGGAAATCCTGGGACGTCATCAGCATTAACACATCCCGTGTACCGAAAAAATGGTGGAAAAAAGGTGTATGGCCTGAGTAATTAAAACTTTCGCTCTGCACATTATTCTTGTGTATGGGTGCGGTCACAATCATATCTATCGCACCTTCTTTGATAGCCTCAGAGGCAGCCATTAGGCTTTTTACTGCATAAGTTCCCCCAACCTCACTAAAAATTCCGGGCTGAATATTAATTTCTTCCTCCCAGCAGTTGTAAAGGTTTACCTGCTTATGATTCAATTTGCTTAAATCCTTCTGGTTGGAAAAATTGAGATTAACGTCTGGTATTGCCTTCCGGTAAAAATTAAAGACTTTGTTGCTGCCAAAGATCACCGGAATACAAAAATCCAGAATCCGTGAATCGGAAAGCGTTTTGATGATTAGTTCCGGTCCGATGCCGTTTACGTCTCCGCAAGTAAATCCCACCACAGGTTTCGTCGCTCTCATTTTCGCTCAGTGAGCATTTGATTTATGAAATGTAAAATAATCAATTATCAAGTATTGGCGGCCGGCCGGTGAAAATATAGAAAAGCATCTAATGCGCTTTATGAGAAACATAACTTTCTACGGGCATCCTGTTGGAAATACTTTTTCCCAGGGTCATCTCATCCGCAAATTCCAGTTCTCCGCCAAATGCAATACCCCTGGCAATTGTAGTAACCCTGATCGGCCTGTTAGATAGGCGTCGCATAATGTAGTAGATTGTCGTGTCTCCCTGTATGTTGGGGTTCAATGCAAAAATGATTTCATTCACTTCATCTGCAGCTACACGATTCACCAATGATTCCACCTGCAATTGATCAGGGCCGATGCCATCTAACGGGGAAATGACACCGCCGAGCACATGGTAAACGCCATTAAATTGTTGCGTACTCTCTATCGCTATCACATCACGGAAATTTTCTACGATGCAAATGGTATTTTGGTGACGGGATTTGTTTTCGCAAATATTGCAAAGGGTACTGTCTGCAATATTATGGCACACTTCACAAAATTTTATCTCCCTCCTCATCCTCGTAATGGCGTCACCAAAATGTGCCACTTCCTCTTTTTCTTTCTTCAATAAATGAAGCACCATGCGGAGCGCTGTCTTTTTGCCTATGCCCGGGAGTTTGGCAAATTCTGCAACTGCATTTTCCAACAAAGTAGAAGAAAAAATCACGGCGCAAAGATACTGGAACATGCACCATCAAACGGGTCGTTGAAGATGATTTTCAATAGTTTTCAGAAAAGACGGTTCACCGTACTTTTCGAAGAGATCTCATTTTTTTCATCCAGGGAAATAACTATTCCTCCAGGCTTTTTCCCGGCTTCAAAGCTACCGAGTTGCGTATCCATCTCCAACGCCCTTGCTCCATTGGAGGTAGCCCACTGCAGCACCTCCGGCATTGTGATCATTGGAAAGTTTTCCAGTACAACCTTAATTTCTTCCAAAACTGAAA
>JBBQSI010000020.1:0-16052 GCA_038213975.1 Chitinophagales bacterium | reverse complement strand
GATGTAGCGGAAAAGATCTTCATCCTTCCTCATCAATATTATCATCGATTTGGAAGGCGAGCGCATTTTCAACTGAAAAATTTTGGCTACCGCTTCATCATTAGTAGCATCGCAGCCAAGGCCCCATATCGTATCTGTTGGGTAGAGAATAATTCCGCCATTTTTTATGGTTGCCGCGGCTTTTTCGAGGTCTGCAGGCAGGTAGTTCATACAGCAGGTAATTTTTCCAGTAACTGGCTATTCAGGATCGTGCGGCCGCATTTGAAATGAGAAAGGGGACATGCCCGCAGCCCGTGCAAAGAGCAGGGTTTGCAGGGCAGTATTTCTTTTGTTTGAATGACATGCGAGATGTCGGAAAGTGGCGTAAAGCCAAAGCCCGGAACGGTGGAACAAAATATCGCCGCCACCGGCGCATTCACCGCCGAGGCGAAATGCAGCGGCGCCGAGTCATTGGTGTAGTTCATCCGGGCTGCCTGCATCAACGCAGCAGACTGCAGGTAACTTAATTTTCCTGCTAACACTTTCACCTGTTCATTATTTGCCAACTCTTTTAGTGCCTTGCAAAAACTTTCGTCGCCGGCACCGCCCAGCAAATAAATCGTATAGTCCTTTGAGACCGTCGCTAAAAACTTCACCCATTTTTCTTCCGGGAACTGCTTGGTAAACCAGACGCTGGCGGGACTGACAGTTATATATTTTCCTGTTTTGTATTGTTCAATTTCCTGCTGGTCTTCTTGTCGGGGATAAAGCCTCGGCCTTGTTAATTCGGCATCGGTGAAATGCGCAATGAGTTGATTGTTTCGTTCGACTTCGTGGGCGCCCTCATGCAGGTGGTGCTTTATTTTTTTTGTAAAAAAGAAGCGGAAAGGATTTTTATCGAATCCAATTTTTTCTTTTGCATTAGAAAATGCAGTTAGAAATCCGGTTGCAGCAAATCTTTGCAGGTTGATCACCTTTGCATATTTTGACCGGCGGATCAGCCTTAATAAATTGAGAAGATTTTTGTACTTATTCGCCTTCTTATCCCACACCAGTGTTTGTGAAATAAACGGATGGCCGGGGAACAATGATTCATTTCCCTTTCGCACGAGCAGATCAATCTGTGCTTCCGGGAAATAGCGATGAAGCTTCTCCAGTACTGCCGTTGCCAGCACGGCGTCTCCAATAAAAGCTGTCTGTATTACGAGGAATTTTTCCATGCGCCGCTAAAGTTATCAATTAATCAAGTTGATTTTTTTGTTTACAGTATGTTTGTAAAAAACGATAAATGGACTTACAAAAGATGGTCGCTGAAGCCTGGGAAAACCGGGAGTTATTGAAAGATGAACTCTACACGGATGCCATCCGCAACGTGATCGACAGGGTAGATGAAGGAAAACTGCGTGTAGCGGAACCCGTTAGCGATTCAAAATATAACCTGGAAGCCGAATCGAAATGGCAGGTGAACGAATGGGTGAAGCAGGCCATACTCATGCTATTTGCCATTCAAAAGATGGAAACTTTTTCCCTGCCTCCTTTCGAGTTTTACGATAAAATGAAGCTGAAGAAAAACTATGCCGACCTGGGCGTACGGGCCGTGCCGCATGCAGTGGCGAGATACGGAGCATTCCTGGGAAGAAATGTAGTGCTGATGCCGAGCTATGTAAATATTGGCGCTTACGTGGACGAAGGGACAATGGTAGATACCTGGGCCACCGTAGGCAGTTGTGCCCAAATCGGAAAAAACGTCCACCTGAGTGGGGGAGTGGGGATCGGCGGTGTGCTGGAACCACTGCAGGCAAGCCCGGTTATCATTGAAGATGGCTGCTTCATCGGTAGCCGGTGCATTGTAGTGGAAGGAGTGAAAGTGGAAAAGGAAGCGGTGCTCGGTGCCAATGTAGTGCTCACGCAGTCCACTAAGATAATCGACGTAAGCGGTGACCAGCCGCATGAGACTCGTGGAAATATTCCTCCACGTAGTGTCGTGATTCCCGGCAGCTATCCCAAGCAATTTCCCGCCGGTGAATACAATGTTAGCTGCGCTTTAATTATTGGAAAAAGAAAAGAAAGCACTGATAAGAAAACAAGTCTTAACGATGCTTTGCGTGACTTTAATGTTAGTGTTTAATCAGGAGGCGGAACGGTAACCCGCCTGCACTAATACTTCATCCATGATCTTACTAACGCTCAGGGATAGCTGATGCGGTACAAGTGCGCTTTCTCTTTCGCCTGCATCCAGGCAGCGCATGGCTTCACGGATCTCGTACTCTAACCCATTGCAGTCGTGCGGCTTTGAAAACTTTTCAACTTCCTGGTCTTTCGCATAGATGATAAGATCCGTCGCCTTGGACCAGGGATCTTTAATTACGATGCGTCCTTTTTCTCCGAAAATACTTGCATCCGTATCGGTATTATAAATAACAGATGAGAGAGACTGTGCGGTTGCGCCGCTGCTGTAGTTCATGACCAGGTTTACATACTCATCAATGCCTGTTTCGCTGATCTTTGCCAGTGATTTTATTTCCGAAGGGTCGCCTAAAATACTGGTCGCAAGAAAAATATTGTAGACCCCAACGTCCAGGAGAGAGCCGCCACCTAACTCCTTATTCCAAATTCTATTCTTTGGATCTTTTTCAGATGCGAACCCAAACTCAGCACTCACACAGCGGACTTTGCCAATCTTCCCCGAAGCTATTGTTTCACGAATTTTTTGCGCGAATGGCATGCACAAGGTCCACATGCCTTCCATGAGGAAAAGATTTTTCTCTGCTGATTTCCGGATGAGCTCAGCAGTTTGCCTTGCACTTACTGTCAGGGGCTTTTCACACAGCACATGTTTGTTTTTTTCAAAACACTGCAGGGTTTGCTCAAAATGAAATACGTGTGGCGTCGCGACGTATACAATATCTACCTCTTCATCACGCACTAACTCTTCATAGCTTCCATAACATTTTTTGGCATCGAATTTTTCGCCAAATTCCTTCGCTTTTTCGATTTCCCGGGAAGCTACGGCATACACCTCGCCACCCTCCACCACGCTCATTGCATGGCAAAATTTGTTCGCGATTTTTCCAGCTCCCAGTATACCCCATTTGTAATTTTTCTTCATTGATTGATTAATATGGTTAAAAAATTATAAACTCCTTTGTTGGAAAATACCGTACCGCTTCTGAAAAACAATTTGACAAATTGAAGCCAACTATTTTATGTCCACCGTGTTTTTTTTTTGTTACCGGTGTGGCGAAAAGATAATCAAATAATGCTTTCCGGTTAACTTCGCACCTCTTCCGTAAGTTTATTAATTACTGTATGATCAATCACATCGTTACTATCACCTTTAACCCGTGTATAGATAAAAGTGTAACAATTCCTGCGCTGGCCCCGGAAAAAAAACTGAGATGTTCTCCTCCAATGTTTGAGCCCGGAGGCGGGGGTATAAATGTTTCGCGTGCCATTAAAAAATTGGGAGGAAATTCTGTCGCAGTCTATCCATCGGGCGGCTATTCAGGTAAATTTCTTGACGTGTTGCTGGATTTGGAAAAAGTGGAAACACGAACTGTGGACACCAGGCATCATACACGCGAGAATCTCATAACCCTCGACCTCGCGACCAACCTGCAGTATCGCTTCGGAATGCCCGGGCAGAAATTACTGGAATCAGAATGGAAAGAATGCCTGGATATCCTGGAAGAATTACCGGCACAATATATTGTCGCCAGCGGTAGTTTGCCGCCGGGTGTTCCGGAAAATATTTATGCACGCATATCAAAAATTGCTGATAAAAAGCATGCAAAGCTTATCGTAGACAGTGCGGACGAAGCGCTGCAGTTTGCTATGGAAAATGGTGCCTACCTCGTGAAGCCAAACCTTGGTGAGCTGAGCAAACTCGCGGGTAAAGAAGACCTCGAACCGATAGAAATTGAATCTGTCGCCAGGGAACTTATGTCAAAGTACAATTGTGAAATAATAGTTGTTTCCATGGGCACCGGTGGTGCTATGGCACTGGCTGATAAAGAAACCATCAAAGTGTCTGCACCACTGGTTCGCAGGAAAAGTACGGTGGGTGCAGGTGACAGCATGGTTGCTGGTATAGTTCTCAGTCTCTGTCGTGGGGAAGACCTGAAAAGATCCCTGGAATTCGGTGTTGCCTGTGGCTCTGCAGCCACGATGAACATGGGTACGCAGCTTTGCGATTACCACGATGTGAAAAAATTAGTTGCCCTAATACGGGACGGCGATAATTAGTAAAACTTACGATCATTTTATTGGGTTCAGGGAAACTGGAGTTTGATTTGGTCTCGGTAAAGAAAATAGGTTCACCATTTATCTTTTGCATTTAACTGCCACTTCCACAGTCATGAAAATAATAATTTAAAACAGATGGGGAAGGCACGGCCGTTCCTTGTTCTTCCGCTTTTTCTGCGAGCGCCAATACTTATCGATATCTCAGGTGACATCTTAATATGCGGAAATTCGCCGCTTGACCCGGCTAAAAATTATGGTTTAACTATATACTTCCGTTCGTAGGTTTAGCGTTAATATCGATTATTCCATGCTACACCTATGAAAGCTTTTTTCTTCCCTTACACCCTCGTGTTATCGATAATTTTTTTCGCATCTGCCCCGGCGGTGTGCCAAAGTACCGGCTACATTGTCCGGCAGGCTGCGTCATTAGCGGGTCGGGCGGTGCTTGATCCGAACGGCGACCAATATACTTCAAAGACTATGGCGGGTTTTGCCAATGATGATGTCACAAACTCCGAAATTAATTTCAGGTCTGTTCCGTCATACTCGTCAGAGCCTTATGGCGATCTGCGTCGTGGACCGAGTCACTTGTATTCTGATTTTGTTCCCGATGCTAACAACATTGGATACTACACCTATTACGATGGCGCGAACCTGCTTTTTCGGTTAAGGATGGGCTCCCTGATACCGGGTGCTAAAGGCTATAGTGTTATGCTGGATACGGATGGAAAATTTGGTGGGAGTGGAGCAAATGCTGACCCGAATTACCAGCCCGCAACAACAGGTACCAACGGTAACCCGGGCTTTGAAATCGAAATCGTGTTGGAAACAAATTTTCGCGTAGCGATATACAACGTGGATGGCAGCAGCACTCCGACGCTCGTGAAATCCTACTCTAACTGGCAAGACATGTCACAGGTCTCGATAGCAGCAACCTCTGATAATGCCGATCCGGATTTTTTACTTGATTTCTACGTGCCTTTTGCTGACTTGACCGTATCACCGTTTTTTTTAACGACTTCCACCTCACTTCGGATGACGGCTACTACCGTCATGGCGCCGCAGGCTGCTATCGGGGGCCCCAAGTCTGATATTTATGGGTTGAACGATGCGTTGTATAAAACGCCGAATGCACAATGGGAAGCCTTCATCAATGCGCAGCCGCCAATAACTGCAAATACACTGATCACGTCTGGTTTTAGTACGATGTGTACAGAACCGCCGGTAGTTAACTCGCCTATTTCCGCAGGTACGGTCACGATTTCCGGTAGCTGGACTAAAGCTGCTCTCCCGGGAACTGCCGGCTCAGCCACTATTAGTGTTTACAAAAACGGAATGCTGGCTGGGTCTGTTGTCAATGTCTTAAGTGGAGCAGGCTGGGCTTTGAACAATATACTCGTAACTAATAATGACGTGCTCACTGCCAGGGCCCAGGCCACCGGCGAGTCCATGTGTCTAGTTAGCAATGCAGTTACAGTAAAAAGTTGTACCGTGTCTAACCGGCCCGTGCAGCCGGTATTAACCTGCTCTAATAATTACAACAAAGGTGTAAGTGGAAATAACCTTTCTTCCGGGTGGACGGTCTATGTTGAGAATCAAACGAGGGGAACCGTTGAAAATTCCGTTTCGACTCCTTTGCAATTTAGCGCGAGCGGAACAACACCTAATATTGTTTGGAACTATGCCGGAGGCTGTAGTGGTGGACCAAATATGCCGTCCGGGTCTTACCGGATTTACTATATGAATACCTCCGGTTGTATCTCAGAGCCGGTAACCTTTTGTCTTGCCAGCGGAAACGGGGGCAGTAATAACCTTGCTGGCACATCGGCCACTCCGGTAATAACCACACCTTTGGCGCTAACACCCGGAACTAAATTCATAAGCGGAACAGGAGAACCTTCATCATTGGTAAGACTCTATGTCGATGGCGAAATGGCGCAAAGTGTCACCGCAACTTCGGGTGGCGCATTCAACTTTACCAATCTTTCACTAACGCAGGGACAAAATATTTACATCACCAATGTTTTGAATACGGGCGTAGTCAGCACGAGTAAGTGCTCAGCGGCTTCCGGGGCCTACACAGTTAACTGTTTTACAACGCCCCCGCTGATTTCTGTAGATGAAAACAACCAGTTGATAGCTGGCCAGCCCATCACCGGAACTTCGTCGGAGCCTGTTGGAACCACCGTTAAGGTATTCACCAGTTTAAATTTACTTGTATCAACTACGAGCGTTCTGGCTAATGGTAGCTGGACAACGGGGGCCACAACCGCCGTCGCCGGTACGAGCTATTATGCGGTTTCGCAAAATGGAACTTGCGCTCAAAGTATTGCGGGTTCCTCTTTCACCTCTGCGGCAAACACGACAGGAAGATGTGGCACTATTACCGGACCCGTCACTGCAACGTCTACAGGCGTTTCAGGCACACTGACCGGTGCCCTCTCCGGCACTACCGTCCGCCTTTATCTCGATGGCACACTGCTTGGATCAGCTACAACCAGCAACACATTCTGGGGGCCAATTGCCATTTCAAATTTGTACCCAAATGGAGTACTTACCATTGGTGTTCAGGAATCCGGGAAAGCCGAACAATCCTGCCCGGCATCGGAGACTATTAACTGCAGTGCATCTCCTTCCACGCCAGTAATTGATCCGCAAAAAAGTGTGAAGATGCCCGGTCAGACACAAACCTATACCATCACTAATGCAGTGCCCGGTAATTATTATGCCCTTGCAGACTCCAGCACCGGCGCAAGCTTCGGAAGCGCTGTATACGCGACATCGAATTCCGTCACGCTCAGCAGCAACATATTGCAATATGGCACCTACACGCTCGCAATAAAAAGTACAGTGCTGAGCAGCGCATCAATATGTACTTCACCACCAGCCTTTGCAAATCTCCTTGTGGAATATAATGTGTTGCATGTGTCAACAGTAAAACTCGCTGTGCGCAAATCAGGAGCGGAACAATTACTTGTTTGGGAGATAAACAGTGAAAAAAAGGTTTCAGGGATCTCGATTGAAAAAAGTAAAGATTGCAGGGATTACATTGCCATCGAAACATTACTGCAAAGTGGTAATGTACTTCCAAACTTTTTTAAAATAAACAATACTGCTGCATTAAATCAACCATCCTGTTACCGGCTAAAGGTTCATTTCACTGACGGAAGTTACCATTACAGTAATTCAGTTGCTGTGAAGCCTGGTGATCTGACAGCATTACAAATTGCACCTAATCCAGCCGTAGATAATACAACATTAACGATGAGTGTGCACCAGGGAGGAACTGCGGCAATCAGTTTATCAAACCTGAACGGGAGAATATTGCGCAGGCAAATGCAGGCTTTTTTGCCCGGTAAAAACCTGGTGACCTTAGATCAACTGGGTGGTTTACCGGCAGGTATCTATTACCTTCAAATTGTCTGCGGAAGCGAATTACATTTCGAAAAACTAGTCATCACCAAAAATAGTAATTGATCGGTTTAGGAAATTCAGGAAATAACCGGCGACTTTTCAAGTTCGTTTACCCGCGACCGTTTGCTTTCACTTTCCTCAGCCTTATACCTGGCAATGTTTATTGGGTTACCAAAAAGAAAGAAAAATTTTTTCCTGATGCCAGTTGCATTTCTTACATCATTCCACATATCAATCACTTCGTGAAAATTTATGTAGAAAGGATTTCCCTTTTTCTCCAATTTATGCGTAAGGCCATACACGGGTTTTTCTGTCTCAGGCACATACGTTCCAAACAGCCGGTCCCAAAAAATAAAAGTCGCGCCGAAATTCTTGTTGATATACTTATCCTGCGAGCCATGGTGAACACGATGGTTTGATGGGGTCGCTAAGATGTATTCAAATAGCCATGGAAGCTTGCCGATATATTCTGTATGCACCCAGAATTGAAATAGCACGGCGATTTGGTTGGCTACAAAAAATATAACGGGATGGAAACCGCAGAAACCTACCGGCAGGAAGAAAATGATCTTGAGATGCTGTATCCAGCTTAAGCGAAATGATACGGTTAAATTATAATCTTCGCCACTGTGATGCACTACATGTGTTGCCCACCAAAAGCGCTGTACGTGTGAGATGCGATGGGACCAGTAACTGCAAAAATCCAGAATGATATAACAGGGAAAGATCGTCCACCACTCAAATTCAATTCTCCAGGGAACAAAGTTGTAAACTAAAATCACCAGGAAAAAAAGGCCAAACTTCAGAAAAAAAGCGATGATCACATTTCCCACACCCACGCAAATAGAAGCAAAGGTTTCTTTCCGGTTGTAGAGATCCTTTTGCTCCTTCCGGGAAAAATAGTATTCGATCAAAACAAATACAAACATAAACGGAGCGGCCCAAACGATAATTTCAGGCGCATCATTGGCAATGTTTTCAACATGTTCAAAATGGATAGGTTCCGCGCCGAAAAAAAGAAAGTAGAAGAGAGTTTGCAAGCTGAAGGTTAACATCATGAGTCCGAAGTAAATATTGGTGTTCCCGTACAAGATGAATGATTTTGTCCGGATAACCAGTAAAAGTTTATATCAGGCAAAAATTTTGCCAACGCACTTGATTGTCCAACTTCATGCATCGTTTTGGCGTGAAGCATAGCAAAATATTACCGGGTCGGGATCCTTTTCTTATTTTCATAAAAAATTGCGAATGTATAGCGAGTCCAATACGAGATATAAACAGTCCCCATCTGCTCAGGCTTCCTCAGCGTATCTCACCAGGATCTCCCTGACGGCTGCATTAGCCGGATTCATCTTTGGCTTTGATACGGTGGTGATCTCCGGTGCAAATCTCCCAATCAAGGAACTGTGGCACACCTCTCCCTGGTTTCATGGTTTCTTTATAATGTCGATGGCGCTTTGGGGCACGGTGGTCGGGGCAGTCTTCGGCGGCATTCCCACGCAGAAATTTGGGCGTAAAACAGTATTAATCTGGATCGGGATTCTGTTTTCTATTTCGGCCATAGGCACTGCACTTGCACCGGAACCGTATTCTTTTTCATTTTTCAGGTTCCTTGGCGGGCTGGGAATTGGTATTTCGTCGGTGGCAGCGCCAACCTACATTTCCGAAATTGCAAACTCGTCTAACCGTGGGCGTTTGGGTGCGCTTTACCAGTTCAACATTGTATTTGGAATATTGGTGGCTTTCTTATCCAATTATTTCCTGAAAGGTGTGGGCGGCGAAAATGACTGGCGCTGGATGCTTGGCGTTTTGGCGATCCCCGCAATTATTTATTCGATCCTTGTTGTCGGCGTTCCCGAAAGCCCGCGTTGGCTGATCATAAACCGCAACGATTTGCCCAGGGCGAAGAAAACCATGGCCCGGCTTGGCATTGCTGATCCGGAAACGGAGACGCAGGAGGTAATCAGGAGTTACGACGAAGAAACGAAACGCAGTGGTAATGCCGGTCTTTTCACACCTAAATATTCCAGGGTTATGTGGCTGGCATTTTTCATCGCATTTTTCAACCAGCTTTCGGGGATCAATTTTATCCTGTATTACGCACCGGAAATTTTAGAACGTGCGGGACTCGCGGCGAAAGAATCGCTCGCGAATTCAATTGCCATTGGCGGAACCAATCTCGTTTTTACTTTTGTTGGCCTGTATTTGATAGACAGGCTGGGTAGAAAAACGTTGCTGGTGATCGGCTCCATCGGATACATCATTAGCCTGGCGATGGTTGCCTGGGCCTTTTTTACGCATGCCGCACCATCTATGTTGCTCACTTTCCTCTTGATATTCATCGCCGCTCATGCTGTGGGCCAGGGTGCCGTAATTTGGGTGTTTATTTCGGAGATATTTCCAAACAAAGTGCGGGCGCTCGGCCAATCATTCGGTGCAAGTACGCACTGGGTTTTTGCCGCTTTGATCACGTTGATAACGCCCGTATTCCTTGATGCAGATAACGGTGTTTTTAAAGATAATCCCTGGCCAATCTTTGCTTTTTTTGCCTTTATGATGGTACTGCAACTGGTGTGGGTAGTCACGAAGGTGCCTGAAACGAAAGGTATTTCCCTCGAAGACCTGGAGAGAAAGCTTATCAGCCACGATGTTGATAGCAGCTAAAAAATGAAAAATTCTATTGAATGTCCATCTTTAAATTATTAGGACTTACAATCATTTCAACAGGATTCTGTCTCACCTCCTGCCGCTCTTCGGCTGGATGAATGATCCTAACGGTATGGTGTATTCGAAAGCATTGTATCACCTTTTTTTCCAGTATTATCCTGACAGCACCGTTTGGGGCCCTATGCATTGGGGGCACGCTACTTCGGCTGACCTTATACGTTGGAGCGAACAACCTTTTGCACTTTATCCTGACAGTATCGAAGACATTTTTTCGGGCAGTGTCGTGGCCGACTCAAACAATACTTCCGGAAGTAAAAGGTTACATGCCTTTATCGTTGTGTAAAGTAAGGGAAACGATTAACAGATTCTTATTATTCCAAGATGTCTTGCTGAAGCGATAATCGGCGCTGCTACGAATACTTTTTTAAAAACCTATCTTGGTTCCTAAACGTCTTTCATGGAGGAAACAAACAAGGCCCTGATCACCAATGACGCTGTCGTGCTGGGGATATTAATGGTTATCCTCGCGTTCGTCTTTTTTACTTCGAGTTCTTCCAACAAAGGCTGGCAAAAATTTTACCGCGTCATTCCCAGCTTATTGCTGTGTTATTTCATTCCGGCCTTGTTGAACTCAGCCGGCATCATCTCCGGAGCATCTTCAGGACTATATGCTATCGCTTCCCGCTATTTGTTGCCAGCGGCTTTGGTTTTATTGACGCTCGGCATAGATATGCAGGCATTGGCAAAACTTGGCCCCAAGTCGTTGATCGTATTTGCTGCAGGTACTTTTGGGGTAATGATTGGCGGTCCCATCGTTTTGCTTATTGCCGGCAGTATTTCTCCCGGCATGCTCATGCAGGGCGACGATGAACTTTGGCGGGGGCTTGCAACGATTTCCGGAAGTTGGATTGGAGGTGGCGGAAACCAGGCAGCCATGCTGGAGATATTCGGAGCCAGCAAATCTTTGTTCGCTCAAATGATTGCTGTTGACGTGCTCGTTGCCAATATCTGGATGGGCGTACTGCTCTATGGCGCTCAGCACCGCGATAGGATTAATCGCTGGCTGAAGGCCGATAACACTGCCATCCTTGATTTGGAGCGACGTATGGAGTCAATTCAACTTTCGGCGGCAAACCAAAAACGCGGCACCCGTGAATGGATGATCTTATTAGGAGTTGCATTTGGCGTTACAGGCTTGTCGCATTTTCTTGCCGATATCATCGCTCCCTTTTTTGCAACGAATTTCCCGGGCTCAGCAAAATATTCTCTCACCAGCAATTTCTTCTGGCTTATCATCATCGCGACTACCACCGGTATTCTTTTATCACTTACCCGTGCCCGTAAGCTGGAGGTAATTGGCGCTTCAGATATCGGATCGGTTTTTATTTATGTGCTGGTGGCCACCATCGGCATGCAAATGGATCTAAAAGCGATCCTGAATACGCCTGCATTATTTCTGCTGGGTCTCGGCTGGATTCTTATACACATTATCATATTGCTGGTCGTTGCCCGCATTGTTAGAGCGCCATTTTTCTTTGTGGCAATAGGTAGCCAGGCAAATATTGGTGGTGCTGCCTCGGCACCGGTGGTGGCTGCTGCTTTCAATAAGTATCTCGCGCCGGTTGGCGTATTGCTTGCCGTGCTTGGCTATGGTGTTGGTACCTACGGCGCTTATTTATGTGGGTTAGCTATGCAATACGTGTCCGGGCTATTCCAATAGTTTGCCTCGCGTTTTTTTTCAATTTCGAATTCAAATGGAAGGCATTCTGAAAGTAATTAATTGGTTACGCAAAATTCGATGCCGTTTTCTCTCGGAGATGCAGAAGTCGATGCGATCACTTTGTCACGTCTATAACTATCAAAACCATTTATTTCTCACCTTGTCCCAGGTAGTTATGCCGATCTTAAATTGCGGGGGATTGCTGAACCTGTTGGCGGCCGATCCGACAATATAGACACCTAGTTTGAATTTAGTGAGTGGATTAAATGGCCACTTTAATATCTTTTCAATCCCCGCAAATACTTCACCATACCTGAGATCGCGTTCCGGGGCAATAAGAAATCCGGCACCAGCCACTTCCCGCAGCCGTAGTTTTTTCAGCAAAGGAATTTTATTGATGAAAACGCCGTTGAAATCGTGGACATAATGGGCTTCATAAAAGCGGTTAAAGATGGGAAAAGTGGAGTCAAGCGCCTGGAAAGCTTCATTTGGATTCAAGAATAAATAAGGATCTCCCCGGCGTTGAAATTTGTAATCGACCAACCTGAGATCTTTCCTGCTAAGAAACGTACCGCTTTTGATCGTATATCTTGAAATGCCGGCCAGGCCTAGTTTTATCTCCTGCTGAATACCTGTTTCCAGGAAATCAAAATTCACTTCACTGCCAAGCATATCCGGAATTCCTTTTCTCCAGGATATATAAAAAGTAGGCCAGCGGGAACCAAGAATGATCTTTTCTTTCGGCTCCCGTATGTATCGCTGTCGGGGAGTGTACTCCAGCCTTACCTGTCCATAGAGCGCATTGTAAGGTTTAAAATAAACGGCCTGGTTGTTTTCCAGGATGTCGCCAAACAAACTATCGACTTGCGAATTTGTTTTGTAATCGCTGACGGATCTGCGGAAAGCAATGTTGGCATCCGTGAACAAAAACAGCCCGTTTACGATTTCGAAATTATGGCCGAAGCCAATACTATTATTAAGGTAAATATTATTTCGCTTCAGCAAGTTGATCCAGGCATCACCCTGGAAAATAAATTGGAACTGCCGCTCGAGGGTAATGCGGTAATAGCTTCTCGAAAAAGGATTATATAGTTTTGAAAAAGTAATATTTCCATTGATATCATTATTGCGGATTCCGTAGCTGATGTTGTTGGAAAGAAAAATATTTTTCTTCGACGGATAAACCTTGCTGTACATGAATGACGCCATGATGCGGGTTCCACCGAAACTAAATGGCTGGTAAAGCGACGGTAGCGGTGGAATATACCACCTGGTTTCTTTTTCATGATTAGTGAAAGCCTGGCCGTTGAACAAAACATTTTTCACGGTGATTTTGTTAATGGCCCTGTCTACCGAATCCAGGTAGGCTTTGGTATGCGTCGCCGTGTACACACTGTCTTTGTACCTCACATAGCGAAGCTCCTTAACCGAAAGAGGCTCGGGGCGACTCGTTTGCCAGAAGGTTGAATCCCGGTCATAGGCTTCCTGTGCTGTTGCACTTACCTCTACACCAAAATATTTATCCTCAAATTTTTTATGCAGTTGATAGTTCCGGTAAGAAACCAATGTCTGACCCCTGACGCTCTTTTTACCTGCCCTCGCGGTATAAGTAAATTTTTGTTTCTTCAACATCCATGCTTCATTATTTACCAAAGCATATTCCTGTGCCACTTCAAAAAAATCATATTCGGATAAATGATATTTCGGGAGTGTAAACCTGCTTTCTAAAATTGACCAGGTGCTGTCGGCAATTGTTATTTCTCCCTCGATGGTTGCATTGCTTAACTGTCGGGGCTTTACGCTGATGAGAAACTGCTTCCTGCCGTCAACGGTTTTTACGCCGAGCGTTCTAAACCTATATGCCAGCAAGCCGCTGTAGCTGACCGGCGACACCAATGGAACCCCGGAAACTGCCGGCACCTTCACCAGGTTATTATACAAACTAAAGTCCCCGCCGGTGGTAGAGAGGTAAAATAATCCATCCGCTTTTTTACCTTTTGTGACGCCGGTCCGCTCTTCTTTAGTTCTTTGCGGTGATGCATAATCGTAGCGCAATAACACCTCTGCGAAATACATTTGTTTTAGATCAGCATTCGTCGTGTCTAAATCGGTTGCCTCCTTTTTTCTTACCTCCTTTTTCACGGAGGAATCGTCGCGGGTAGCTTTGATATAAATATCGCAGGAAAACGATCCCGAAGCCTTCATCAAATTTTCCTTACTTTTTATCACATTCCGGATAATTTCCTCAGCACGATCCCTTCCCTTTACTATTACTTCTTTCAAACCCGTGGAACTGTCAAGCTCCAGGATAATATTCCTGACAACACTTTGGCCAGTAACGACAAGCGTTATTAACTGAGAACGGTATCCGATGATGCTGAAGACGATATCGTACTGGCCTTCATCGAGTGTGAGCTGATAATTCCCTTCCTCATTTGTAGTACTGCCCACAGTGGTGCCATGCACTTCTACACTTACAAGTGCTAAAGGTTCAAGACTCGTATTGGTTACTTTTCCTGACACTTTAAATTGCTGCGCAAAGAGAGGAGAAGACAAGAAAATTAATAATGAAAGCAGGAAGTTTTTGCGCATGTACGAATGTCGATGCAAGGTAAGAAGTTCGGGAATAACTGTTGCTGGGTATCTGCCGGGAGCCGTTTCTGTGAGAAAAGATTGGGGGAATGAGGATCTGAATATTTTACCACCCGATAGTTGCTTTGATAGTTTGTAAATGCATAAGTGGATTACAAATCGAATACCTGTTTGGCCAGTTTAAATGTGTTGCAGTGCGCTTCCACGATCGTACGCACGTCGGGCGAGTAGCCACCACCCATTGCAACAGCAACGGGTATCCCAAAATTTTTGCAGTTTGAAAAAACGATCGTGTCACGCCTTGAACAATCTTCAATTGTCAGTTTCATTTTGCCAAAGCGGTCGGTGGCAAGCACGTCGACGCCTGAAACGAAACAGATGAAATCCGGCTGAACGCTCTGGATAAGTGCAGGAAGTTGTTCTTCAAGTATAGCTAAATATCCCTGCCCGGTAGTGCCATCGGCAAGGGGAATGTCGAGGTCGCTTTTTTCTTTATGAAAAGGATAGTTGTGCCTGCCATGCATACTGAAAGTAAACACGCGGTCTTCATCCCGGAAAATGGACGCGGTTCCATTACCCTGGTGCACATCAAGGTCAGTCACTAATATTTTTTTTGCGAGGTTGTGACGGAGTAAATAATTAGAAGCAATGGCAAAATCATTAAGCAGGCAAAAGCCTTCGCCATGGTCTGCAAAAGCGTGGTGCGTGCCACCTGCTACATTTAAGGAAACGCCGTATTTAATAGCATTGAGCGCACAATCAATTGTCCCGCGACAGATAATCGTTTCCCTTTCTACTAATGCCGCGCTTTGTGGAAAGCCAATGGCCCGCATCTCCTTCGCTGTCATCTCACCGGCACGCATCCTTGACCAATATTTCCATGTATGCGTGCTTAAGATTTCTTCATCGGTTAATGCCCGCGGCGAAAAAATATTGTCTTTCGTAATGATACCTTCATGTAGCAACTGGCCCGGAATTAATTCATATTTGAGCATGGGAAAACGATGGCCTTCGGGGAGCGGGTGGGCGTAAATAGGGTGGTAGGCAACAGTGATCATGCAGAACTAAATCCAGTGAAAATGTTTTACAAGTTTATCCAATAATTGTTGGTTTATTTTTTATACTTAAGAAAGATGATGGCTGAAATACGGGGGAAGTGTATTCATCAAATTTTCATTATTGGCTGAACATCCAAAGAGCGGATAATTAATATTGTCAATAGTCCGAACCAAAATGCTGACGAGGATAAGGGAGAATAATATGGTTACACCCGAAGGCCGCGAGATCAATTTAGCTCAGCCATCAGCCACAAGGTATAGGCAACCATTGGCGTCCAGTATTCTGAAATCTGCCAGTCGCCTTTTCCTTTTACGGGAAAATCCTCATGGTTCCCGCCCAGCCCGTTCATTACGGCGCCGGGGATTAGCGGCACAGT
>JBBQSI010000019.1:0-16137 GCA_038213975.1 Chitinophagales bacterium | reverse complement strand
GGGTCCTTCAAGTTCAAAATTGCTACCAACAGTTACGGTTAACCGGTCATCTAGTAACCGCTTGGACAACCCCACATTAAAATCAGTACGGTTTTGCTTACTGCCGGTTGTATAATCTTCTGTGGATGCAAGGTCAAAATTGAGATCAACTCCTTCTATGAGCCCTTCGGTGAGCTGGTTCAACTGTTCAGTAAGAAGACGGCTTACACTCTGCCTGGCAAAAGTGTTCGCATCAAGTGACCCACCGCTGCTGTTATCGAAGGGATTTTCACCAACAAACCTGTTCAGCAATAATAGTGCAAAAACCTGCTTGTTCATTTCGCCTTCTTCCTGCCTTAGTTGTGTCAATTTAATCTGTACGGCGGTAGTGACACTCGGGTCTACATTATAATTTTTGTCGGTTGGTAGTACAATATTGAAGCCTATCTGTGGCTCCATGAGTTCACCATTAATGGTAAGGTTTACTTCGAAAGGAAGTTTTTGGAGGAACAAAACCGGATTCACATCTGACTGCCCCTGTACCAAATCTGCCGGTGCTGTATTGGCGATGTAAATTGCTGTTACATCCACCTGGGCCGTTGTGGGTTCGCCTGTCCAAACGATCCTGCTGCCACGTTGAATCTGGAATTTCCGCTGGATAAAATTGAAGGACAATTGATAAGAACCTTCGTCTATTTCATAAGAGCCAACCAGTGTTACTTTTCCGCTGGGATCAACACCGCCGGTTAGTTGCGCATCACCTTTCAGCCGCAAAAAATCTCCATTGCCCTGGTCAACGATTAGATTAAATGTTGCTTCTTTTGGAATTGTGATATTCAATGCAATATCGTATCCCAACAGCGGAGCTGTGTTTAAGGAATCGTAAGGCTGCATAAAAAGTGAATCTTCAGGTATGGCGCTATAGTCCACAAACTGCACAATACCTTCCCTTTTCACAACACCAGGCTCAGACTGTGGTACCACGGCCGAGAAATCTGTTGCATCATCAATATGCAGGCTCCCGTCAATAACAGGCGCAGTAGGGGTACCGGTTACCGTTAGGTTAGTACTGAAGACAAGTTTTCCGTAAAACAATTTGTTGTCTTTGCTTGTGGAATTGATCGCCTGGAACTGATCAGCCTTCACCGTAAGATCGAAAGTATAATCGGCAAAATTTGTTGTATTCAACATCCCGTCTATAGTGATAGCACTGCCTGCTGTATCGCGAATAGAAAACGTGGATAGCCTGATGCCTTCATTGTTTACGATGGCGATGGATTCCTCGTCAATTTTGAAGACATTATTTATTGCGGAGGCTGTAAATGCTGTTTCGTGGAAATTGATTTTACCGTCGATATTTGGATCATTCAAAGAGCCGTCGGCAGCTATTTTACCAAAGAGATAACCGCGGGCATCTTTTATCCCGCCTTTGGTAAAACCTTCGATGGATTTCATTTGAAATGCATTAATCGTTAAGAGCAGATTAAAGCTGCTGTTATTCTCCGGTTTTACAAAATAATCGCCGGTGATTGCCAGGTCATTTCCCCGGCCAACGAGCCGAACATCTGCATTAAAACTGTTGGCAACATTGTTATTAATCTTTGCCGTAAGATTTCCTATTGTATCCTGGTACACGCTAAGATCCTGTACGGTAAGATCAGTGGCAAAATTCGGACTGCCCATCACGTTCTTGACAACAGCATTCCCGTTAAGTAATCCACCTACGAGCAGCGTTTCGTTTTGTACGAACCCGGTGATGGTCGCAATATTGAAATTGGAAAAATCCAGGTGAAGCGGTTTATTAGTGCCGGTGCCGATACTATTCAGGCTTAATTGTTGGCCATTTTGACTAATTACGAAGTTCGTCGCGGTGAGGTCATTATTAATAAAAGAAATCCTGTTATCGGCGGCAACATTCCAATTATCATAGTTAAGCATTAGCCTGCCCGCATCCAGGCTGAACAAATAATTATTAAGTTGAGGCTGACTGAAAGTTCCGGCAAGATTATATTTATCGGTTTCTTTTGCGTCTTTAATGTTCAGTTTGAAATCCAGTGTATTGTTATGCAGCACGCCATCGAGGGTGGTTTTAAACATCGCTATTGAAGTGCCGCTCGAAAGTTTTCCCAGAGTTGTGTTTATCGCCAGCGCGCTGTCATTTGTTTGGACGTTAAACGTAAGATCCTGCAAATTCATAGTTGCATATTCTATTGCGGGAGCCTTAAAAAATGCGTTCCAGCCGCTATCACTTGCAAAGTGGGCAGAGAGATTAATAGGCTTCATGCCCTTGAGATCTGGTAAAAATGCCCTGATGGCAGGATTGTCTATTGCGCCTAGATTAATCTGGAAATTATATGGCTCCACATTCGCGGTGTTAGGTACGCCCGTTACATTGAAGTAAGGATTAATAGCTTGTTGAAAAACATCTGCCAGTTGCGTGATTTTATAATTTCCTTCCAGGCTGGCTGTAAGGACATCGCTATAAAATTTGAGTGATTTATTGCTCCCTTCATTATTGGCGACAAGCCTGATAGAATCCAGGAAGATTCGCTCACCATCATACACGATTATCGAGTGGGTTATATTCATGTCCCCGGCGAGGTTGTCAGGGTCTACATTTGTGAAATCTCCTTCAATGCGGCCATGATAAATAAACTCTTTCGGCGTAAAGCCCAGTGGCAGGGTTTTTACGCTATCAATAGAAGCGACAAGGTGGACAGATGGAAAAGTACCGGCAAATTCCCCGTTCGCAGATATGTCTGCATAGAGGTTAGGGTCATGTACGAAAGCATTGAAATTATAAACTTTGTTGCCAATATTCCCATCCAGGCTAATGTCATGATAGTTGTACCCATTCAGTGTAACAACACTAACATTCCCTTTAAAATCTGCTTTGGCGGATTGCGGTTCGAAGCCATGACCTTTCACGTTTACATCTGCGGTGAGCACACCAAGCTGGGGATTTTTTATTAGCGTCCCCACTTTCAAATTCCTCGCACGGATATCCATGTCGTAGCGTGCACTCCTGGGGTCGGTGGGATTTGCCAGCATGCCTTTGATGCTTGCTCCACCAAGCGTAGAATTTAATGTGAGGTCCATGCTCACGTTTTGCATGCCGCCTTTTACTGAGCCATGAGCATCAAAACTTTCAGGGATTGTGATGTTGTTGGGAATACTTCCCGGAGGTACGAGCGTAAGGAGGTCTCTGCGTGAAGACCTGAATGTGCGGATATTCAAATCTGCTGCAATCTTATTTGGGTCAGGCAAGCCCTTGATATTTCCTGTCGCATCTATCTGCGTAGCCGTCAAGCCACGAATGTTCAGTTGCTGAAAATTCATGTCATTTACCCTTCCCGTGATGCGGGCGTCCATATAAAGTGTTCCAGTTTTCGGAACGTCAGAAGTATTTAGCATTGGCAGGAACGTCAATAGGTCCTGCATAGAAAGATGGCTGTCCTCCAGATCGATATCCAATCCAAGTACGCCGGGATCCGCCTGTAGGGCTTCGAGGGAGGGATAACTGATAACGGCCGTATGTTTGATCTCTGAGCCCGGCGTTTGTATCAGCAGGTTTTGAAGAGAAACTGTTGTGGGATTCATTTCAAAATCCGTAGTCATTTCCAAAAGTTCCAAACCGCTTTGTTCTTTCAGGCTGGCCGACTGTATAGAAATTTTTGTAGTATCCAGGCTGTATTCCAAACCTGTTGCTTTGAGGTCTATGTCTTTAAGATTCAAATGAACGAAATCCATTCCTTTTGGAATGTGCGGAGCCGAAACATCATCAAATCGAAAGTTGGAATTCGCAATCGCCAATTCTCCGGAAATAATTTTAAACGGAGGAGTCTGGTCATTCACAACCACGGAATCCGCGGGTTTTTGCTTTACCGCCTTAGAATTGATTGCGACTTTAATAGATGAATTATCCAGTGATGCATCTTTCAATGTAATTATGCTCTTTTTAAGATCGAATGTTTTTGGATGAATCGTGAGTTCTCCAATCTTATAATAAGACTCTAACTGCGCCGGTTCGCTGTTGAAAGAAACTGCCACATTTTTAATGTTCATTTCTTCATTAAAAAATTGCAGGTAGTTGTCGGGTTCAGCAGATGCCTCCGATACTGACTTTTCAAGCGTTTTTTGCAGGGGTTTCAATTGGTTGAAATGTCCCTTAAGACCATTCAACGTTATCGTCGGCATGTCAAAAAGCAAATGGGTTGGGTCAAACGTTTTTATCTCTGTATCAAAATGGCCGAAAGTGAGATCCATATCATTTCCGGTATAGAGATCATAGTACACTATCCTCGTATTGTTTACTACTATCTTATCTATGTGCATTTGTAGGGTAGAAGAGTCTGTAGTCGTCTGTTCCTTTTGCTGCTCGCCCATAAAAGCATCCGTAATAAACTGGAAATTGAATGTTGAATCCGGCGGCAGGCGCTTGATTTTCACAACAATATCATTCAGCGCGATTTCCTGGATGTCAATGTCGCTGTTGATAAGTTTTAACATGCTTATATCGACTTTCACTTCGCCGCCATACAACAGGGTATCGTTGCTCTGGTCTTCTATGTAGATGTTTTGAAGCGAAATGCCGCTGGGAAAATCAAGTTCGAGCTTACCTATTTCAACCTTCGTTTTTAGCTTGTCATTTAAATAAGTAACCGCTTTCTTTTTGGCAAAATTCTGAACAGCCGGCACGTTGATGAGAACGAGGACGAGGATTATTAGAAAAGCCACTGATATAAAAATCCAGGTAAATATGCGGAGCAGGGTTTGGGCAATAGTTCGTTTCTTTTTAGGTGCAGCCGGTTTTGCATCTTCCATCATCGAGGGGAAATTTATTCTTCTACCTCAAAATTTAAACCAAAGAAATTTAAACTCCTGAAATAGAATGTCTTGTAGAAAATTTAGCGTAATTTAAAAGTAAGATGGCGGTTAGCTCATATTTTTAGAGTGAAGAGTTCTATCGTGGTTCCTTTTCCTTTCAGTTCAACCTCACCAAGGCTTTCCGCCTGCCATGTTTTGAGATCAATGTATTCCATGTAATTCTTAGATACGATGAAGTTGTGGCGCAGTTCGTTGCAGGCGCTCCGAATTCTTGCCGTGGTGTTCATTACATCGCCGCTCATTGCCAGGTCTTTCTTTAGTACACCGATTTCACCCACTGTTACCTTGCCCACATGAATCCCGACCCGAAATTCCGGAACCTCATCATACTTCCTGCGGAAATGTTCACTCCGTTTTTGAATATTTTTCCTTGATTCTATTACGACATCCAGGCATTTTTTGGCATTTTGCCGGTTTAGTGGCCAGGAGCATACCACCTCGTCACCCACATATTGGTAGATGGTCCCTTCGAATTCTATTATGGCCTGGGACACCCGGTATATGAAGTCCCGGATAAATAAAAAATACAGGGAATGGCCCATGCGCTCAGCTATTGGCGTAGAATCTTTTAGATCCATGAACATTACAATGCGTTTCTCTTCTTTGGGATTGATGTACCTGCCGACCAAAATGTCCATGAAAACACCGGCTGAGTATTTTTCATTGATGATCAGGATCAATTGCGTGACAAAGAAAATTGCTATCCAAAATATAATTTTCTCCAGCAACCAATTTTTGTACAGTATATAGTCTTGTGTTTGCCCCAGAGCTTCCGCGGCACCTTGCCCCGAAATAAGAGTGGCCGTCACAAATTGGATAATGAATGTGAGAAAAAATGCCGAGCCCAGGAGTATCAGGCTCTTAAAAAGAAAGTTCATCCACAAAGGAAATCTGCGTGACATTCTCCTCAACTTATACACGAAAATGTAACTCATTAGAAGGCTTATGGAAAACATGAGTATCTCCCGAAAAAGAAGGGAGCTCTGTCTTTCCGGGGTATCCGTGCGAAGCAATACGACGATGAAGTCTATGATCGTCCAGAACAATGCCACGTAAAGCACTGTTTTCAGGCGTAGCTTATTCAGGTTAGAGATGTAAAAGAACCGTCGGAAACTGAGCATTATTTATTCTGTAAATAGTGATAAATCTCCTGCTGTGCATTGATCTTTTTAACACCAGGAGTAGATGTTGTTGGATGCTCTCTTGTGGGTATTTGTTTAAAATCTGGTAGTAAAATAACCGACCGGTCATTGTCCTGCCATTGTATTTTGAAGTATTGCAACAGTTCATTCCGGCAGGATTGTGCTTTTATACGAACATATACTTCAATACGATGCCGAAGGTTTCGTGTCATTAGATCTGCGGAGCCCATAATAGTTTCCGGGTCTTCGCCTGCCCCAAAAAACAGCAGGCGGGAATGTTCAAGGTACCGATCGACAATGCGCTTCACCATAATGTTTTCACTCTCTACCTGCAAGCCGGGCACGATGCAGCAAATACTTCGCACAATGAGTTGGATTTCCACACCGGCCTTGCTGGCCTTGTACAGCATATTGATAAACTCAGGCTCCTCGAGGTTATTTACTTTGATGCGGATCAGCGCAGGCTCGCCTCGTTTGGCTTTATCTGTTTCTTTTTTTATCAACTTTTCCAACTCATCAACCATATTGAATTGGGCTACCAACAGACTTTCAAATTTGAGCTGGTTTTTCTTACCTGGTAATACTTTTGTACCTAAAAACTTAAAAAGTTTAAGGAGCTCATCCACAATTTGTTTATCGGTTGTGAGTAGCACATGGTCAGTATAGAATTGTGCAGTGATCTCATTAAAGTTTCCCGTACTTAAAACCGCAAAGGATTGCTTTCCGGCTCCCCGCTTTTTTCTGACGAGCGCAATTTTTGAGTGTACCTTCAGCTCGGGAAGACTATAAATAATTTTTACGCCGGCGTTCTTCATTGTCCTTCCCCACTTTATATTATTTGCTTCGTCAAAGCGGGCTTTGAGTTCTATAAAAGCCGTGACCGTTTTGCCATTTTTTGCAGCACTAATGAGGGCATTTACAATATGAGACTCTTCAGCCACCCGGTAAAGTGTGATGTAGATGTCTGTGACCTCTATATCCACGGCAGCCTGATTAAAGAAGGAGAGGACAGGATTATATGATTGATAAGGAACGTGCAACAGCAAGTCATCCTGCAAAAGCTTATTGAATATATCACCGGTTTCCAAAACGTCTGCAACTGGCAATGATGGTTGCTCTGGATAGGTGAGCTTCTTGCCGAAATCAGGAAATTTGGAGAGGTCCCGAAGATTGTGGTAGCGCCCACCTTCAAACATGTCGTCAATCTCTACATTAAAAATGGAAGCCAGGAACATTTGCAGGTTGCCGGGCATTCCTTCCTGGTAAAGAAATCTGGAAGGTGGGCCAAAATCGCGCTTCCGGAGATTTTTTTCGATTTTATGGAGCAGGCTGCCGCTGAACTCATCGGTGAGATTTAGTTCTGCATCACGATTCAATTTTATGCTGAAGACACCCAGGATATTTTGCAACGGGAAAATATATTGAAGATTCTCACGGATGATATCGTCGAGAAAAATCACATATTTGAAATCCTCAACCGGGCTCAGCGCAAAAAACCGGTTGAGCTTATTGGAAGGAATATTTACGATGGCTTGCTTTACTGAGCCTTCCTGCTCATCCTGTAACGTAATGACAAGATAGAGGTAGTTATTTTCCGGGATAAAGTTCTCCTCGGATTTTCCATCAAGGTAGATGGGCTGGATAAATGATAATACTTTAGATAAAAAGATCTCCCTCACTTCCCGAAGATGTTCCTGGCGAATAGGCATGTTGTAATAAAATACAATCCCATTTTCCTTTAGCAAGGGGAGTACCTCGTCATGGAGGATCGTTCCAAAAATTTTAAGCTGCCCGTTAATTTCGTCCTGCACTTTTTCAGAAATATCTTCCTCCGCCCCATCTATGGATTCAATAGTTTTATGACTAAGCACTGACATAGCTGCCACTCCAGGATATCGTACGCGAAAAAATTCATCGAGGTTGGAAGAAAAAATGGAAAGAAATTTTAGTCGCTCGAATAGCGGCACTTCCGCGTCAGCTGCCTGCTCCAATACCCTGAGGTTAAACCCTAGCCAGCTAAGATCCCGGTTGTAAATTGTCATGTATGAAAAAAATTATAATGGGGATCCCTGCCCATTAACAACAATCCCGGTGCTCTGTCCGCCGGTGAAAAATGTGGCGATGGCGAAAGCAATAACGGAGACGACGATACCGATCATAAATACATTGTATGCCAGGCGTATCAGTTTATATTTTCTACCTAACACCACGCCCAGGTAATAGATATCTTTAATCAGTGAGCCATAGAGGTAGTCGGTATCCAGCATGAGTTCCCGCATGGCTGCATTGTAATCTTCATAAGTAGCCTTATGAAAGTTGCCAAAAAACAAAAGGTTGGTTTTTTTAGCTGCAATATCCTCAGACGTAAATCGCCCTTCACTGATTTTTGGCCGCGTTGCTAAGATGGAAATTACAATAGTAGTAACAGAAACAATCAGGAAAATGATGGTGGGTATTATTAGGTTATCTTCTTCCTGCAGCTTTCGCAATAGCACACCCAGGATTACCGAGATGATGATTGCATTTACGGAGATCAGTATGTTGGCTTTAGTATCTGCCATATCACTCAATTTCAGGTGGTTCTCAGAAGTGAGCCTCAGCATAGTTTGGATACCTTTGCTCATCAGCCCACTTTTGTCTTTTTCCAATCCTGCGAGGGTACCCACCTTTGATGGCGCATCTTTCTCGTTTGAAGCCAGCTTCTTTTTAAGCTTTTTTACATTTTTATCTTTCCGCTCAGTCAAAAGTTCTTTTGCATAGCTGGTGTAAAATTTATGTTTGTCCATCATCTTAACGGTATCCTGTTGAAATTCCAGCTCATCTGTATTATCATGGCGGGCTAGATACTCTTCTTTCGCTCTCTTGTTGTTGTCTTTAAATTCCTTGGTGCCAAGATGGTAGGTGTCGGCATCGCAAATGATTTGCTGCAAAAGGCTTTTGGGATTCCTCGGCACCTTAGTAGCCAGGATACATTTCTCCGCATCCTCGATTATCTTATTATCGTCCATGTTGTCCTGCATAAATTTGCGCATTATCTCAGCGCTCATTTCTTCATGCTTGGAAGGTTCGGTAAAGAGATGCCCCGTGTCATGAAACCAGGCAGCCGTAAACAGCGTAAGCATTTCATCATTACTCAGCTTATAGTGTCCAGCAATCTCCTGGGTTCTTTTTACCACGTTTTGGGTATGTGCCAGGCTGTGAAATACGAGGGCTGGCGCATGCATTTGTTCAAAAAGCCCCGTCACGTAATCCTCAATCTTCTTATACAGCTTATTTTGATCCATGTCGGCAGAATATTTTAAAAGGTAATATTAAATTTAGTGCCAACTGAGAAATTAAAAAGATTGTCCTCTTCTGACATGCCCACAGTGGCAGATACAATTACGGCATTGAATGGTGTATAATATAATCCACCCCCATAACTCTGATGCCATTTCGAGGAAGACTTGCCATATTGCCAGATCCGCCCAACATCATAAAATCCGATCAAGCCTACGTCTCCGGGTAAAAGATAAGATTGGGATCTGAACAATTTGACTCTAAATTCAGCGCTGCCATACGCGAGAGCAGAGCCCGAAAAACGGTTTTTCCGGAAGCCCCTCAGGTAATTATTTACACCCAGGTTGAGGGCCTGGAAATATTCAAAGTCCTTATTGAAGATCTTACCTGCACCGAAGCGAAAAACTGCCATCAGTTGTCGATCCTCGGTTAAGCTTGCATACACCGTCATGTCTGACGTGAGTTTTGTAACATTTTTTGTGTTGCTGCTCATGCCAAACATAGTGCTAAGCTGCGTATACCAGGTGATACCCCGTGTGGGGAAGATCTCGTCGTTTACGAAGTTAATGTTCATGTTGAGTTTGCCGCCGAGATAATCTTTGTTGGCGTAGATAGTGGCAGAGTCCGAGCCTATAACAGATGGCTGCGCAAGTATCCGCGATTTGTTATCCTCGTAATCGATCCAATAGTGATAATAGGATGGGCCGATGGAAAAATCTAAAACATCGTTCATGCGTTTCCGTAAGAGGACATCGCCCGTAACATATTTGTAGCGCACACGATAATATGAGATCGACCGGGATTTATCGTAGATAGTTTCATTGCCCAGTCCAAAGAAATTATTCAGGGTTGGATTTACTATCCCGCCATTAAGCAAAAGGTCATTTTTAAATAATATCGAATTAAATACGCCGGTGTAATTGAATTGATACGCTTTTCGTCCAATGGCAAAGAGTGTATTCAGCTTTTGAAACGTAGCATAGGGTTCTTTTCTGAAACCAAAAGTTTTATAGGAAAAACCAAATCCGAACAGAAACAAATCTTCTGAGTTGAAGCCAAAGTTCAAGCGTGGATACCGGGCAGCGTTATATTCAAATGCATTGGTCGTATAGCGATTGACCGCCGGATCTTCTGAAAATTCTACTTTAGTATGTTGCTGATCGAGAATGCCATTATTTTCCAGTGAGACATCATAGATCTGGCTTTTGGCATTACCCCGGATGTCGAAAGTGTCGGCGCCTTTTCCACCGATCATCCTGATTTTCATCCGCGTGTTTACGGTGGAATCCACAAAAAATCGGTCATTTCCGTTGAGGCCAAATAACCGCAATTCTTTGGTGACGCCCGGATCAAAAACGCGATGGTACCCGATACCGACAGTATCCAGCTTTTTCATTTTGTACACATTCACCTCTACACTATCGCCACGTTGAGTAACAGAGAAATTTTCGCGTTGGTTACTACCTGTTATGGTTACACGCTTTGAAAGGAATCGGTAGTATTTCATCCCCTTTTGATCCAGTAGATCGCGGCGGCTTTGCAGTTTATCCTGGAGTTCGCGGGCGTCAATCCTATAAATTTCCGGGGGTAGATTTTTGACTGAGTTTACGATTGCAGTGTCTGGCAAAGACCTGCTAAAACCGTCAATGGTTTTTTCCCAGTCCTCCTGGTTGAGCTGGTTGAGAAAGATGCGATCGAGATTCCTCGCTTCCCAATTGAACCAGTTGACATTAGGAATTTTGCGCTTAAAACCCTGCAGGTAGCGAAGCACATTCGTTGTAAGGTAACGGGCAAGAAGACCGTCAGAATTGAATAATGCCTGGTCACGGTCGCGGGCAATGGGATAGTAAAGTTTTCCTTTGCCGGTATCACTTGTGCCAAAACGCCATTGATTAAAGTGCCTGTCCCAGTCTGCTACAAGCATATCAAGAAGCCGAGTTTTGAGGTATTCATTTTGATTGACATGGTCATCATGATCTTCCACCAATTTGTTTATGATTTTGGCAGTACTTTTCGTATCAGTATGTTCAAGTGTGGGCTCACGTTCCTCCAAAGTGGCAACGGTTTTGGCAAAATATTTCCGGTAAATCCCAAGCTCCGGATCATCCGGCACATAGAAGTATTCCGGAGCAGCAGCCACAATTCCCGCAGATTTTGACAATCCTTTTACAACCAACGCCGCATAGGGATGGCTCGCACTGATCATGTCCTGAACAATCCGTTGCGCGAAGGTTCCGCGGAGCATTTCGGGAATGGCATTAGCGGGATCCTTGTCTACAGATCTCAGCGTCCACACTACGCCATTTTTATCCTCAAGTTTCAGCGACTTGGTTTGTTTACCACCGCCCAGGCTTATAATCTTTAAGCCGCCTTTTTCTTTGCGGAGACTCAATGTTTTGAACATCACTGGCGTACTCCATTCCCTTCGATAGTTCTGCCCAAGTATTAGTCTCTGGAATGCTGTAGGATTAGCATACCGGTCGCTCGCAGATATCAATACGCTGTCCTTAAAAATAATATCCGGGGTGCGCAGCGTATCTGGTTCATCCTCTTCTTTAGGAAGCGTTTTAAAATTGAGGAGGTCAAATGTTTTTTGTTTCGTTGCAACAAAATTTTCAACGGTGTAAAATGTGCAGGTGACATTTTTATTTTTTGAAATCTCCAGTACAGCAAAGCCGTTTTTTGACGAATGGAAAAGTGATTTCGATCCATTATTAACTCTTGTTGATTTGACGCCGCTGCCGCTCACTACGTAGATCTGACCACTGTCCTTAATTAACTGGAGGGAGTGTTCATGTCCTGCCGCGAATATTACATTGTTATGGTTTTTTACCACGCCATCTATCTCCTTGATCATCTCTGCATAAAGGGGATGTGCAAGATCTTCAGACGTGCCGAAGATGCCCCTTGTGATTGGATAAACTGAACCAATGATTGGTAAAGGAATGTAGAGATTGGGTATGGCGTCAGTCAAAGGAAAAATGTGTTGCTTTAGGGTAAAGTATCCACCATGTATGCCGTAGCTTCTAAGCGGATGATGAAAAGCGAATACCACCAGCTTGTCTGAGTTTTTTGACAAAATATCTTCAATGCGGGTAAGTACTTCTTCCTTGGTTTTAAATGGACAGTCCGACTCTATTCCCGGCTTATCGTACTCATGTATCCACCATTGGCTATCCATAATCAGCACTGTTACATTAGGACTGATGGGCACTTCCTCCGGACCCGGACAGCCATCCTGCGGAAAAAACTTTACGTTGTCTTGTGAAAGAATATCGATGTAGCGCTGTTCCCGAAGTATTGCTGCGTATCCATTTTGGCTTCCATTGTTCCAGTCGTGGTTACCGGGCATGAAGTAAACTTTCGCCTTTGTTCCTTTCGCAATTTCAATTTGAGAATCCAACGGCGCTTTTGCCAGGTCGTAGGTTGGCATCAGGTCATCCGGCAAACCAGTTTTGTAGAGATTGTCTCCTAAAAAGAGTACGGTCGTTTTTTCATCAAAAGGAATGGTGGCGCGGGCAGCGGATACCACCGGATGCCTCCCGTTAGTGAGTGCGCCGGCATCGCCGATCAGGATGATCCTGGATTCAATGGTGTCTTGTTGAGCGAGTGTTTTTTGACAGAGGGTAACGAAAGCAATCGCACAGATAAAAATTCTCCAAAGCATCAACCTTACTTTTTTGGTTTTAAGATGAGTAATGTCGCGGAGTTATAATTATCTCCCGCTTCGTTAGCAATTATTAAATGACCTGATGGCGTAAAGGCAATACCTTCCGGTTGATTATAGTGAGTAGGGTTAAGCGTGTAGACATCTTTCACAACTCCCTTCCTGTCTAACACCACAATGATCTGGTTTGTTGAAGACAATACCCACACATCTTTTGTGAGAGGGTTGATAGCAGCGGCTGAGGGCCGAAACTTGATCTCGCTTATTCCCAGGTGTTGTGCAATTGGGTCAAGGTCTATTTTGAAGATCGGCCCGCTAAATTGGTCTTTTACCGGATCATAATAGTAGGCGGACGTGAATTTACGATTGTCGTCCTCACAATCCTTACAGATCATTACCAGGCCCTTGTATTGGTCATCATAATACAGCGACTCGAATTCATTCTTTTTCTCATTGTCACCCGGGAAAACAGTACGCCGGTTATAAATGGTGTCACCTGCATTTGAAAAATTCAGCGTTTCTATATTTCCGTTACTTTCCAGGATGTAAAATGAGCTGCCCAATTGAACCACATCTTCGTAGTCGCGCTTTTTATCGAAGTTCCATTGCTCAGTCCGTGCCCGGTTTGTCAGGTGAATTTTATAAAGGAAACCTGATTCGTCAGAGATCGCAAAGACGCTGCTATCTTTCGGGTAGAAACTTATTCCGGAAATTTCAGCAAGCGCATCCTGCAATATTAGTTTCGCCGGGTTGGCCAGGTCATATTCTGAAGAAGGAAGAACAACAGTGTTTTTCTTGCCAAGGCATCCCCCGAAAAATATTAGCAGAAAGAAAGAGGTGTAAAAAAAGACATAGCGAAGAGACATATCAAAACTGGATATTAAGCCGGATTTTTTTCCGCAAGGGGATAAATTTACAATAGATTCATCTCACAAATGAGTCGGACCGGGAAAATTTATTTTTGAACGAACTACCTAAATAGCATTATAATGAAATATTTACCAGTGCAAAATTTTATCAATGACGAGTTCAAGGATGTTGCAGATTCACAAAACCTGGACGTGATTTCTCCGCTGGATGGAATGTTGCTTTCCAGTGTGCCACTTTCGCAGCCTGCTGATTTGGATGAAGCGGTAGATGCTGCGCAGACAGCCTTTGCTGGTTGGAGCCGCACGCCCATAAAAGAAAGGGTGCAGGTAATGTATCGCTATAGAAGTTTGCTGGAAAAGAACCTGGAAGAGCTTGCCAGCCTTTGCGCGGAGGAAAACGGCAAAACAATGTCGGAGGCAATAGCGGAGATAGAAAAATGTATTGAGCTTACTGAATTTGCCTGTTCATTACCGCAGATCATTACCGGAGAGATACTGGAAGTGAGTAAGGGTGTGGAATGCCGGACAGACAATGTGCCACTCGGGGTGGTAGCTTCGATTGTGCCGTTCAATTTTCCCTCAATGGTCCCCAATTGGACGATACCTAATGCCATCACACTCGGCAACTGCATGATCTTAAAACCCTCTGAAAAAGTCCCGATCAGTTCGGCAAGGCTCGCCGCATTGCTGAAAGAGGCAGGCTTGCCAAAAGGTGTGTTCAATATCGTAAACGGGGACAATGCGATCGTTGATGCTATTTGCAGTCATCCGCATATTGAGGCTGTTTCCTTTGTAGGATCTACAAAGGTTGCCAGGATCGTATACGCCAGGGCAACGGCTACGTATAAACGTTGTCTTGCTTTGGGTGGCGCAAAAAATCATTTGCTGGTATTGCCGGACGCAGTTCCCGAAATGACGGCGCAGAATATTGTTGCTTCGATGAGTGGTTGTGCCGGTCAGCGGTGCATGGCTGCAAGCGCGATGATTGCTGTAGGTGACGTGGACGCGATCGTTGACAAGATTTGTGAGGAGGCAAAAAAAATTCAGCCAGGTAAAAATTTAGGAGCAGTTATAAATAAAGAATCCAAAGAAAGGATCGAAAGATATATCGGGGAAGCAGAGAAAGCCGGAGCAAAAATATTGCTTGATGGCAGGAAGGCAGTGGTTGAAGGAAAAGAAAACGGGACGTACGTTGGACCTACCGTGATTGATTATGTGAAACCGGGGATGTCTGTTGCTACGGAAGAAATCTTCGGGCCGGTGATCAGTATTATGCGCACGAATACAATTGATGAAGCATTACAAATTGAGAACGCTAACCTTTATGGAAACGCTGCCAGCGTGTTTACGCAAAATGGCGGCGCAGCCAGGTATATCGTGGAACGCGCCAGTGCCGGAATGATTGGCGTTAACGTTGGCGTGCCCGTACCACGGGAACCTTTTTCCTTTGGTGGCTGGAATCAAAGCAAGTTTGGCGTTGGTGATATCACCGGCAAATCTTCCATAGAATTCTGGACAAAACTGAAGAAGACAACTATTAAATGGAATGCAGAAGCCGGGGTAAATTGGATGAGCTGATATTATGTACGATGTCTGAATTACGAATTACGAATTACGATGTACAATATACGAATTGTCCAATCTCAGGTACCCATTTCGGGCCCTCCTGGATGGCTTTCACGGCGATCTCTGCAAGCTTAGTTTCCTTCATGGTAGTTGGTTCTACCCTGGAAATACTGCCATCTTCATCTACCAGAAATTTTACTACGCATGTTCCAAAATCTTTCTGTGTGAGGGAGTCAGTGTTTGCCTGAATCTTTCCAATTATATATTTAACCCATGCTGGTTGGCCACCGGGAAATGCGGCCTCATACTGAACTTTAGTGAAGACTTTTTCCGGAATCGGAATCGTGGCTGTGCGTATACACTGATACGTCTTTTGTTTTGCCACCGCGGACCGGTGGTGGTGGTGGCGGCGGTGGTGGCACGCCGGGTTCTAAAGCCGGTGCAGGCCTGGCTGGTTTTTCCGGCGGTGGAGGTGGTGCTTTTCCTGCTGCGGGTGACGGTGGTGCTACTTCAACAGATGGTGGTGGTGGTGGCGGAGGTGGTGGCGGAATAAGTAAGTCACGCTTTTTCAATTTATCGATGGACATCGTCTCTTTTTTGCCATCCCTGTATGTAACTATTGCTTTGTCCTCAGCTTCTAAAATTTCAATTCGCTTTAAATTTTTTGATTTAAATGCATCGGCGGGAACCGTGTCTTGCATGCTTTGGGCGGCAGCCTTTAATGATTCTTTTGAAAAATATCCAGCCG
>JBBQSI010000018.1:0-16216 GCA_038213975.1 Chitinophagales bacterium | reverse complement strand
ATCCTGTTTTCGTAACGATGACCGGCGGAAGTGTTGGATTGCAGGCAGGTGTGCAGGCAGTAGATCTTGTATTGATTTTTAAAAGCCGGGAAACACTTGAAAACATAGGGGATAGAAGTTTTACACTTGGAGGAGATATTTCGGTGGCTGCAGGACCAGTAGGCCGAAGTTCTACAGCCAGTACAGATCTCAACCTTGATGCGGAGGTCTATTCTTATAGCAGGAGTAAAGGCCTGTTTGCAGGTATCAGCCTTAGCGGATCTGCGATTGATATTGACGAAAAGTCAAACGAAGCATTTTATAAAGAAGAGAAGACTGCTGCCGATCTTTTCGCAAATTCTTCGGACGACCAATCGCCGGAAGTTGTGAAATTAAAAAGTACGCTTAAGGATATGTATTAAGTCGTTTAGTGAAATAAAAAAGGGCCTGGTGTAGCCCTTTTTTATTTCAAAATCTTTTTTAGCGTCCACCTGGTGGGAGATTTTTTCTCAGGAAATCAGAATATAATGAAGATAAGTGTTCCATGGTACCTTCTCCTTCGCTGATAGAATGCGTTCGGTTTGGATAAGGCATAAATTGGAATGACTTATTATACCGGATCAGCTCGTTTAAAAAAACCTCAGCATTGCTATAATGAACGTTATCATCTCCGGTACCATGAATGAATAGCAGATTGCCTCTTAGATTTTTTGCATAGTAAATCGGGGATCCTTTCAGGTAGCCTTCGACATTTTCCTGCGGCAGCCCCATGTATCTTTCTTCGTAAATATTATCATAAAAGCGGAGGTCGGTCACCGCCGAAATAGAAATACCCGTTTTGTATATTTCCGGGTATTGAAGCATCAGGTTCAAGGTGGCTGATCCACCACCGCTCCAGCCCCAAACCATTACGCGGGATGTATCGAAAAACGGTTTAGACAGAATCTTTTTTGCCGCCATGGCCTGGTCGTGTATGTTAAGCCGGCCAAGTTTTCCGTAAATTGATTTTCTCCATTTTGCACCCCGCAGAGACGGAGTGCCCCGGTTATCTACCGACACCTGGAAGTAACCTTCAATACTCAGGTCGCCGTTGAACAAGAAATTGTTTTGCGTTCCATACTGATCCAGAACCGTAGAACTGCCCGGCTCGGCATACACATAAAAAACGACGGGATATCTTTTTGTTGAGTCAAAATTTACTGGCTTGATCATCCAGGCATCGAAAGTGATGCCATCGTCAGTCGTCACTTTGAAAAATTCAACATTCGTTTCCTCATGCACCCGCATACTGTTAGCGATGCTGTTTGCAGGATCGAGGGGTTTGTGATTTGGCAATGTGACCCATTCCCTGGCAGGGAGAATTTTGTGACTTGAGAAAGTGTGAAAAGCATACCGGGCAAAAGGTGAGATAATATATGAATGGGTGCCCACCTGCCCTGCCGGTGAAAGTCGCTCAGCCTTGCTCTTCCCATCCATCTTTACCCGGTATAGGTACAATTGGGTTGGGTTATCCGGGGAGGCCATGAAATAGACGTAGTTATTTTTTCTGTCCACGTACTGCAAACTTTCAATATCATAATCGCCATCTGTCAGCAGGGTTTCTTTTTCTCCGTCATCGCTGATCTTAAAAATGTGTCGCCATCCATCCTTTTCGCTTACCCAAAGAAAGCTTTTCCCGTTGTCCAGCCAGTCCCAGCCGGTTGGGTCATCGTCGTTCCAGCGCGACTTAATGTCTATAAAAGCTGAGTCCTGCTCGGAATAAAAATTTCTCGCCTCCCCTGTAGCCGCATTGCAATAAAAAAGTTTGCTCTCGTTCTGCTTCCTGTTCAGCTGTTGCAACACGATTTCTCCCGGAGTATTTGCCCACTCCATCCTGGGAATGTAGTGCTGCTGCGGATCACCGGGCACCTTCATCCAGGTGATATTTTTATCGCTAACATTCACTACGCCAATTCTTACAGGTGATGGAGGCGTGCCTGCTTTAGGGTACTCTACTGGTATTACTCTGGAATAAATTGAATCCGTGGTGTTAAGCATGTAATAGTCACCGATATCCCTTGCATCAACCTGCCAGAAAGCAATGGTTTTGCTATCGGCGCTCCAGCGGAAGCCATCGCGGCAACCAAATTCTTCCTCGTATACCCAATCAAAGGTTCCGTTGATCAGTTTACGGGTACCGTCTGTAGTCAACTGGATAATCTGATTGGTAGCGAGGTCTTCTTTATAAATGTTATGTCCGCTTACATAAGCGACACTTTTCGAGTCAGGTGAAATCTTAGCATACATGAGCGACTGCGCCGGCAACGAACTGCCTAGTTTCACCAGTTTATTTGACTTCAGATTGAGTGCCCAATAATCGCCTATTGTGTTGTATCTCCAAACTTTCACCCGATCGGTAAACATCAGCAGGTAAACATTGTCGTTAGAGAAGCTGTAAATGTCAAACTGTAGCGGATCGCTTTGTCCCTGCGGTATCAACTGGGCGCTATTTACCACAATCGTTTCTTTTTTTGAGAGAGGATCTACACGCACAAGATTTCCATCCGCCAACTGATAAAATCCGGTGCCGTCTTCGGTCCAATTAATAGGATTAGCACGAAATTGTGGGTAAGCAATAACAACACAGCAACTTAATAAGAGGCAGAATATACCGTTCAGGAAAAATTTATTCATCAAAGGTTTTTCGGGTAAAAGTACATGAAAGCTTGAATGGGCCGAAGATGTCTGGGGATAGTAAAATAAATTTGCGTATGAGCGGTAATGAAAAGCTAAGGTTGGATAAATACCTGTGGGCAATCCGAATTTTTAAGACACGTACCCTTAGCGCCGATGCCTGCAATTCCGGTAAAGTGAAATTGAATGGCACCAATGTGAAGCCATCAAAAGCAGTGGCCATTGGTGACAAATACCAGGTGAAAACGGAGGCGAGAAAGTGGCTCATCGAAGTAGCGGATTTGCTTGATCACCGGGTGCAATATACTGAAGCGGTCAACTATTACATTGACCTTACCGAGCCCGAAGAAAATATTAAAGTACAATCCACTTCATTTGTTTTTAATACGGGTAAAAGAAAAAGCAAACAAGGCAGGCCGACTAAAAAAGATAAACGCAGCCTTGATGATCTGTTGGGAGAATGATTCATGTAAAAAACTAAGCTATGAGGATCGATATTATTTCCGTGGTGCCCAAATTGATGGAAAGTTTTTTTGATCATTCTATTATAAAGAGAGCGAGAGAAAAAGACTTGTTGCAAATAGAACTTCATAACCTGCGGGATTATACAAGTTACAGGCACAGCCAGGTAGACGACTACCAATTCGGTGGTGGCGCGGGTTTGGTGCTCATGGCTGAGCCGTTGGCAAATGCAATAGAGTCTTTGCAGAAAGACAGGAACTACGACGAGATTATCTTCCTCACGCCGGATGGAAAGCCCTTTGATCAGGGAGAAGCAAATCAGCTTTCGCTGAAGAATAACCTGATGATGATCTGTGGGCATTACAAAGGGATAGACCAGCGGATCAGGGATCTTTTTGTGACTAAAGAAATCTCTATTGGAGATTATGTGCTCAGCGGGGGTGAACTGGCGGCGGCTGTCCTTAGCGATGCAATCGGCCGCCTAATCCCCGGCGTATTAAACGATGAATCTTCTGCTCTTACCGATTCTTTCCAGGATGATCTTTTGGCACCACCGGTTTACTCACGACCAGAAAATTTCAGAGGGCATCATGTTCCGGAAGTACTTATCGGGGGCAATCACGCCCTGATTGAAAAATGGCGACATGAGCGCTCGCTGGAGATCACCCGGGAGCGGCGGCCAGGGTTGTGGACAGAAGATTAGATCATAATTGCTATTTCGGTATGCCGATCAAAGGCAACTGTTTTTCCCGGATCAATTGGTTGAAAGCCGAATTTCCTTTACAATGGTAGCCAGCGTTGCCAATTCAGCGTCAGCCAAAAAACATGTTTTTTTTGAAGAATACAAAAAGATGCTACAGCTATTTGATGTGGCATAAGACGAGAAATATATTTTAGGGAGCCGGTTTCGTACAACACGTTCCTACGGAACGTTCAGGCCATCCGGGATGTTATTACCCATAAGATGTTCCTATGGAACAGGAAAACATCCGGGGATTTTGAATCCACTTTTTGCTTGATTCGGACTATTAATTTTTCTCAAACACAATTTTATGATCTTTAGGTACGGTCTGATCATACATTGATAATTTTTTGTTCCATCGGAACAAACCGCCTGTAGATATAAATGATTGGACATTGTTTCGTCCCGTAAGGATGGTAAGTGGTGTTAGTTAAGAGGCACAATTATTTAATAATTAGCAGGTGATATTTTTATTCCGGCAACCCAATTAATGGCAACTGTTTTTCTCTTATCAATTGGTTGAAAGCCGGAATGTCGTTTTTTAAAACGGCGGCCAGTGTTGCCAATTCAGCGTCAGCTTTCTCCGCCAGGAAATCATAGGCTTCTGTTACTTGCTTGGTTGGAGGATAATTGCCGGAAGCAGCATAATCATACAGTCCTCCGATCTGGTCATTCAACCTGATGGGATAGTTCAAAACATCCTGCGAACTCCTGGCCTTCGTTTGATACAGCGCCTCTTCCACTTTTGTCATTTTTTTCAAAATTGAATCAGCCATGTTTTTTACGGGGCCTGCGGTATCCTTTCCCTGCCGGGCGATAAAGTCATTTATCTGGCTGCGCAATTCCCTGATATTTTTTATGCCTTTCTGCACTTCAGAAAATTTATCCCTCACCTTGATAAGAAAATTAAACTGGGCGGCGTACTCTTCCCGCGTTTGTTTAAAATTTGGATTCGCCTTTATCCTGAATTGTTCTTCAACACTATCCTTAGCTGTGCGAATTTTCACAGAGTAAATTCCTGGAATTGCTTTCGGGCCGGGAATATTATCATTCCACAGGATCATGCTATCTACTTTTTCTGCCGGGGTGTAACGCATATCCCACACAAATTTGTTCATGCCATGCCAGATCTCCGCTTTGCCCGTGTCCTTCGCAGGTTTATTGCTGAATGATTTGATCAGGTGCTTTGCACTATCATAGAAATCAATCTTTACAGAATTACTGTCTTCAAAGTTTTTTAGGTAAAAATTGAACACGACACCATTGGGTGGATTAGTGCCTGCATTTACGGTTTCACCAATGCTGCCGCCGTCCCGCAGGTATGCATCCTCAACAGGGAAAAGAAAAAGCGACTTGCTGGTGATATTTTTTTGTTGATTTTGTACTACTGCCAAATCATCCAGCACCCAGAATGACCTTCCCTGGGTTGCAACTACCAGGTCGTTGTTTTTTATTGTCAGATCTGTAATGGGAACTTCAGGTAAGTTCAGTTGAAAGGACTTCCACGAACTTCCATAATCGTAGGAAATGTACATGCCATACTCCGTGCCGCAATAAAGTAAGCCGGGCAATTTTTTATCAGCCCGGATACACCTGGTGAAATGCGTTTGTGGTATCCCGTTAGTAATTTTTTTCTATGTACGTCCATAGTCCCGGGTCATAAAAAGGTAAGGTGTGTAATCATCCAGTTTATATTTCGTTCCGGCGAAATAAGCAACACCTTTGTCGAAAGGATCGGCTTCTACGCAATTCCACAACATCACCTTTCCGGATTCAGGAGGCGTCACATTTTCCCATTTACTTCCGCCATCCCGGCTTACATGGATGAGTCCGTCATCACTGCCAGTCCACAGCAGATCTTTTTCCAGCGGGGATTCTGTAGCCGTAAATATGGTACAGTATACTTCCACTCCTGTGTTATCTTTTGTAATGGGTCCGCCACTTGATTTTTGTTTCGCTTTATCATTTGTAGTCAGGTCACCACTCAATGGTTTCCAGTCAGCACCTTCATTTTCTGTTGCAAACATTACGTTGCCGCAAGCGTACAACTTTTTAGGATTGTGGGGAGAAAAGAAAATGGGAAAATTCCATTGAAACCTGAAACGCGAAGCATCAGCGCCATTGCCTAAATCATAAACAGGCCACACGCTCACTGCCCTGTTCTCTCCTGTTTTATGATCGTAGCGTGAAAGATAGCCACCATAATTACCTCCGTAAACAATCTCCGGATTTGTGGGGTCAGCTACTACGTATCCACTTTCAAAACCAGCCGTAGGCGTCCAGTTTCCCTGGTCGATCTGTGCCACTTTAGATCTCGACTCGATTCGAACAGTACTATTGTCCTGCTGAGCACCGAGTATGTGATAGGGAAAGTCATTATCAGTCGATACGCGATAAAATTGGGCCGTTGGCTGATTTTGATACGTGCTCCAGTTTGCACCAGCATCGAAACTTACCTGGCCACCGCCATCATCAGCCACGATCATGCGTTTACCATCTTCCAGATCTATCCAAAGATCGTGATGGTCAGCATGTGGGGTATTGATTTTGGTGAAACTCTTGCCGGCATCGCCACTGTAATACATGTAAACATTCAGCGCATATATGCCGTCAGCATTAGCCGGGTCGCAATAGATCTTATTGAAATACCAGGCACGCTGCCTGATGTTTGGATCTTTACTCGCCAGGGTCCAACTCTCGCCACCGTCATCACTTTTGAAAAGTCCTCCCTTCTCTGATTCAACGAGGGCATATACCCTTTCCGGCTTGATAGGGGAAACAGCTATCCCAATATTTCCTATAGGAGAACCCTTCGGCATCCCGCGGCTGTCATTTAGATTTTTCCAGGTTTCGCCACCATCAATGCTTTTCCAAAGTGCACTGCCTTCGCCACCACTTTCCATACTGTAAGGCGTTCTGATCACCCTCCAGGTAGAGGCATATAACACAGATGGGTTATTGGGCTCCATGACCAATTCAGCGCCGCCACTTTGATTATTGCTGAATAATGTTCGTTTCCAGGTTTTACCGCCGTCGATGCTTTTATATATACCCCTTTCCGCGGAAGGACCGAAAAGATGACCAAGTGCAGCTACCCAAAGTATGTCGGGATTGGTAGGATGTACCACAATCCTCATGATGTGCCTGGAATCTTTCAGGCCTAAAGACTGCCAGTTTCTTCCCCCGTCATTACTTCTCCACATCCCTGTACCCTCACTCACATTCCCACGCAATGTTGTTTCACCTTCCCCGGCATAAATGATCGCCGCGTTCGATGGGGCTACGGCAACGCTGCCAATGGACCCTCCGAAATATTTATCTGAAATATTTTTCCAGTTGTTTCCTCCGTCCGTTGTTTTCCAGACACCACCACCGGTGCTGGCAAAATAAAAGGTGTTTTTATGCGCGTAATCCCCGGCTACCCCGCCGCTTCTTCCGCCCCGGAAAGGGCCAACTAACCTGTATTTTGTTTTTGATAACAGCACACTGTCTTCTTCGTTCTTTTCAGAAAGCTGCTTCTTCTGAGAAAAAAGAGACGCGGACACCAGGAGCAAAATGACAGCAAAAAAATTTCTTTTCATTTCCCTTTTATTTTTCAATAGACTCTAAGTTAGGAAGATCAGCAACGTTAAGACATTATCCATCAACTGATGGGCGGTAAAGGAGTTCATCAACCAAAGGATTTATCTCAACGTGGTACAATGATAAGCTGCCGGAGCCCATTCCTTCACCCTCACTAATCATTGTCATCGGAAATAATATTCCATCGTGCGCCCGGTAATCTTTATAAAACGTTGAGACACTTGTGACAACTCCGCCCGCACTTTTTGATAGTTTCCGTGATTGCACAAGCAAGCCCGATTGGATATCGATAAAATAATTGTTTTCATTCCCGCCGGCATCCACCAAAATGATTTCGTAGGCCGGTTCACCATCGATAATTGTTTTTCCCGCCAACTCGGCCTTGAATCCTTTTGCGTGGTAATTCAATAAGTCCCCGGCGATATCCATTTCTCCCTGCACCTGTTTCAATTGACCGGCGTTCATCGGCTGAGGTTGGCCTTGATTGTGAGAAAGATATTGCCAGCCGTCAGCAGGTGTGGCAATTACAAATCCGCGATGATTCCCGAATTGGAAATCAGTACGGAAAAGTTTTTCATGCACCTTAGTAATGGTTACAGGAACTTTTTCTCCCATCATTTCCCGAAAGCCTTTGAAACAAACTGCATACAGCGAATTCAACTTTTCCTTACCGCCCCGCGCAGCCAGATATTTATTGATGATCTCGTCTACTGTTGGGGCTGCCAGGAACTGGAAGAGCACCAGGCAAACTATGAACACCACAAAAATGAGGATATTTCTCATACGCGATCAGGCTGCACATGCATATAAAAAGAACAGGACTTCATTTGGGCCTTGTTTTTAAATTGTATTTAGTAGCTTCAAAATGAAAGCTGCAAATATGGACTATTCGATCGAAGGAAATTTAGTGGATGTCAGGAATAAAAAGATCTACTTTGGAAAGCTATCGGTCAAAGCCGGCAAGATTGCCGCTAAAATTGAGCTTGCTGCAGAGAACAAAGAAATGCCCTACATCATGCCTGGCTTTATCGATGCGCATGTGCATATCGAAAGTTCTATGCTGGTACCCTCGGAGTTTGCAAAACTAGCCGTTGTGCATGGCACGGTAGCAACGGTGAGCGACCCGCATGAGATCGCCAATGTTTGCGGCATGGAGGGCGTCAAATTTATGATTGAAAACGGAAAGACTGTTCCTTTTAAATTTCATTTTGGTGCGCCTAGTTGTGTGCCTGCTACTGCTTTCGAAACAGCGGGAGCAAGCCTTTCGCCAGCAGAAGTGAAAGAATTGCTGGAAATGGAAGATATTTTTTACCTGAGTGAAATGATGAACTTCCCCGGCGTGCTAAACAGCGACCCCGCAGTGATGGAAAAACTAAACGCGGCGAAAAAAATTGGTAAACCCGTTGACGGTCATGCACCGGGACTACGGGGTGGGGATGCAAAAAAATACATCTTCGCAAATAGCAATGAAGTGGTGATCTCAACAGATCATGAATGCTTTACAATGGAAGAGGCGGTGGATAAACTAAAACATGGTATGATGGTTATCATCCGTGAAGGCAGTGCTGCAAAAAACTTTGATGCACTCATTGAACTGCTCGCCGGTCATTCCGAAAACATAATGTTTTGCAGCGATGATAAACATCCTGACAGCCTGGTTGCAGGGCACATTAATGAACTCTGTCAAAGAGCGGTGGCTAAAAACATCCCGGTGTTTAATGTGCTCCTTGCAGCGTGTATTAATCCCGTTGAGCACTATAAATTAAATGTTGGTCTGTTGGAAACTGGCGACCCGGCTGATTTTATCATCGTTGAAGACCTTGAAAATTTTCGTGTTCAACAAACATTTATAGATGGTGTAGAGGTAGCGCGCCACGGCGAAACAAGAATCGAAACTTCAAAAGCGGAGCCGCTGAATAACTTTCAATGCAATGAGATCCATGAAAGCGATATTGCGATGCCGGCTGAAAGCGACAGGCATCACTTGTATGTGATCGAAGCGCTCGACGGGCAACTGATCACCAACAAACTGGAAGTAACTCCGACAATAGAAGAGGATTTTTTTGTAAGTGACATTGAAAGAGATATCCTGAAGATTGTTGTTGTCAATCGTTATAAACCAGGAAAGCCGGCCTGCGGATTCATCAAAAATTTTGGGCTAAAACAAGGTGCAATTGCATCATCGGTGGCGCACGATAGTCATAATATAATTGCTGTAGGTGCAGATGATAAAAGCGTGGTGAAAGCTGTCAACCTGGTTGTTCAAAAAGCCGGAGGTATTAGCTGTGTTTCAGGCGGCGATAAACTATCCCGTATACTGGCCTTACCGGTCGCGGGCTTAATGAGCAACGAAGATGGCTACATTGTTGCGCAGTCATATATAGCCCTGGATAAAGCTGCTAAAGAGCTTGGCTCTAAACTCTCTTCACCTTTCATGACCTTATCTTTCATGGCTTTGCTGGTAATACCGCATTTTAAGATCAGCGACCGCGGGCTATTTGACGCCGATAATTTTACATTAATTCAATAATGATTTTTCAGTCATTAAGATATGGTCACACTTTTATATGGCTTTCATTGCTGCAGTTCACCGTGTTGTCATGCGGTCTTACTGATAATTATGCCAATGAAAAAAATGATTCCCTCCCTCAGGTAAAAAGCACAGGCTCGTTCAGGATAAAAGGTGTCGCAGTTGTTGCCACAGTTCACGAGATGGACACTGCGGCCTTACTCGATATCCGGCAGGTAAACGCCAACTATTTGGCCATTATGCCGTATGCATTTTGCAGTGAACAGAACCCGAAAGTACAATTCGATGGTGGAAGACAGTGGTGGGGAGAAACTAGTGAAGGTGTCTCGCAAAGCATACTTGCTGCGCGGCGTGCCGGCTTCAACGTAATGGTAAAGCCTCACCTTTGGCTGGGGTTCAACGAGTACTCGGGTGATTTCAATCCCGGAACTGAGAAAGGGTGGCAGCAATGGGAGAATGGTTTTATGAGATATATCCTCGCATTTGCAAAAATTGCGGAACGTGATGGCGCGGATCTTTTTTGTATCGGTACGGAAATGCGGGGAGCGATCAAAGTGCGGCCGGCTTTCTGGTCGAAATTAATCGACAGCGTTAGGAAAAATTTCACTGGTAAACTTACCTATGCCGCCAATTGGGACGATTATGAGCAGGTGCCTTTTTGGCCCAGGCTTGACTATATTGGAGTGGATGCATACTTCCCGTTATCATACTCAGGCACTCCCTCCATACAGGAATTGACGGCTGCGTGGAAGAAGGTCAAACCAGGTTTAAAGTCAGTCTCCGCCAAAGCAAACGTTCCAGTCATATTTACCGAGTATGGTTACCGGAATGCATCTTTTTGCGCAGCAACTCCCTGGAAGGAAAAAGGGAAGAGATTAAACAACCAGGCACAAGCAAATGCATATGCCGCGCTTTTTGAATCTTTTGCCGCAGAATCGTGGTTTGCCGGGGGGTTTGCGTGGAAATGGCATGCTGACGATGTGGAGAAACATCAAAACCCCATCGACTATACGCCCCAGGACAAGCCGGCATTGAAGATCCTGGAGCAATTTTACGCGAGGAAGAATAATGCGGCAGGGCCGGGAGAGGGTCGGATGGATTGATTTATATTTGCGACACAAAAAAAATCAATGGCAGTATTAGTTCACAAAGATTCCACGGTAATTGTACAGGGATTTACCGGCACGGAAGGCACTTTTCATGCAACTCAAATGATTGAGTATGGTACCAAGGTTGTCGGAGGGGTCACCCCAAATAAGGGTGGCACGAAACATTTGGAGAAGCCTGTGTTCAATACCGTGGCGGAAGCGGTGAAAGAAACTGCTGCGGATGTTTCCATCATTTTTGTGCCGCCGGCTTTCGCGGCTGACGCCATTATGGAGGCTGCGGAAGCCGGTATAGCGCTTATAGTCTGCATTACAGAGGGTATCCCTGTGCAGGATATGGTGAAGGTGAAAAACTACTTGCTGGATACCAACTCCCGTCTCATCGGGCCAAATTGCCCGGGAGTTATTACTGCTGATGAATGTAAAGTTGGCATCATGCCCGGCTTTATTTTTAAGAAAGGAAAAATCGGTATCGTGTCCAAATCGGGTACGCTCACTTATGAAGCAGCTGACCAGGTGGCTAAAGCTGGCCTGGGGATATCAACTGCAATCGGCATTGGCGGCGATCCAATTATCGGGACAACTACACGAGAAGCGGTTGAATTATTTATGAATGATCCGGATACCGATGGTATTGTGATGATTGGGGAAATCGGTGGCAGCATGGAAGCAGACGCGGCGAATTGGATCAAGGCAAACGGATCAAAACCAGTTGTTGGTTTTATAGCAGGCCAAACCGCTCCTCCGGGCAGGCGTATGGGGCATGCCGGTGCAATCGTGGGAGGCGCAGAAGATACTGCTGAAGCAAAGATGAAAATTCTTGGCGAATGTGGTGTTCATGTAGTAGCAAGCCCCGCGGATATTGGAAAGACCATGGCCGAAGTAATGAAAAAGAAACAAGAGGCGAGTTAATCCTTCCACAAAAAAGGAAATAGTATAGTTGCAAGGGCAATCACGAGCACATCAAGACCGGTTAGCAATAGCGACATTTGAAGCACTGCCCCGTCTTTAAAAACCTCTCCAAAAGAACTTTTTGAAAGCCTGATCAATAATAGCAGTTGCGGAATTATTAATGGAAACCCCAGCACAGCCATCACTGCGGCATTTTGTTGAGCTTTTGCTGCTATTGCCGCCATTAAGGTGAATACAAGGCTGATACTAATCCCACCCAATAATGAAATTCCCGCAAACCGGTAAAAAAAAATTGCCCTCGTTTCGAAAAGTAAGCTAAAAAAAGCAAGGCTGACCAGTATCATCAGGCTCATGATGATCGTACTGTATAATAGTTTCGAAATGATAAAATGCAGGGGGCTGGCAACAGTATAATAATACAGCATTCTGCCTTTGCTTTCCTGGAGAAAACTTTTTGCTACCGCGTTCACACATACAAAGAGTTGAATTATCCAGAATAGTCCATTATACACCTGGCTGTCAGGACTACCCATGGTAAGAAAAATCACGAATATGGTCGACAATACATACAGCAATATGCCGAAGAAAATATGCATTTGACGAAGTTCAAGCAATATGTCTTTCTTTAACAACCAATAGATATTGTACATCTAAAAAATTAAAAATTATTCAATCCTCTTTCCATTCCTGTAATAATTATCAAAGTTCAGTACTAAAAAAAAGCGTAGTTCTACGTTAAGGCTTATTCGCTCAATTGGACTAATTTACATCCTTCATTTTGCGGGGAGTTAAATTGTTACCACCATTGAATTCAATAATTGAATTAAGTGCCGGCCTTGCTTATCTACTGAAACCTTGCAAGCTGAGACCAGGTTATTAAATTCATGGTGGTATTTTTTTATCACCGGGCTGTTTTCTGATCTCAACTCTTTTCTAAAAGCTTATACAGGGGTACGATGAGGCGGGTGCTGCATTGCAGGCCCGCTTTTTATGCATCGGGTCCTTTGGCGGCACATATCCGGCATCTCGGTTCATAAATATCCTTTTCCCCCAGCATCACCCGGTTTTTGCCTTCTACTTTTCTATAGCTCACGCTGGCAATATTTCCGCAGATCATACAGATTGCGTGTAGCTTGGTAATGTAGTCAGCCACTGCGAGAAGATTTGGCATCTGGCCGAAAGGTTTTCCAAGGTAATCCATATCAAGACCAGCGACTATTACTCTTACACCACGGAGCGCCAGCTTCTCTACTACATCAGTTATGTGATCGTCAAAAAACTGTGCCTCATCTATGCCAACCACGTCCACATCTTGTGCGTACAGTAAAATTTTTTGTGAATTTTCAACAGGCGTGGAATGGATATGATTTTCGTTATGGCTTACAATTTTTTGTTCATCGAAGCGGGTATCAATTGAAGGCTTAAAGATTTCTGCACGAAGATTAGCAATTTTTACCCGGTTAAGGCGGCGAATCAGCTCTTCCGTTTTGCCACTAAACATACTCCCGCAAATCACTTCTATCCACCCTCGTCGCTCGCCTTTGTAGCTGGGTTCTATGAACATTTTTTGTATTTAGTTCTGATTTCAATTTGTAACTTAGCTGGCATTGCAAGGTCAATAATTTATATGAATTCGGTCGTAAGTTTTTCTGTTCCATTTCCGAAATCATCTAATCACTTTCATTTATGGAAAGAGTGTACACACTCGTAAAAAAATTGCAACAGCAACTTGATGACAAGGTATCGAAAACCGAACTTTTAAGCACGGCAAGTATGCTGGTGGCAGAGTTATCGGCTTCGGAGTCCAAACGCCAGGTCGGAGAAGACAAAGTTTCTATCATCATGCCTTTGAATTCAGGGATGCTGATATCGGCAGACAATGACGGGAGTAATCGCCAGGAAGAAAAGGTGGTTGAAATTCTGCAGGTTGACGAAAGAGAAATTGAAGAGGAGCTGGAGCAAATAAAGAAAAATGCAGAAGCTAAGAATGCAATGAGTATGCATGCCCGGCCGGAGTTTGTTTACGATCCGATAGAGGATATGCCGACCCTGGCACACCAGGATCGATTACCTAACAAAAAAAAACCTGTCAAAGCGGATGATCCGCAGGAGGCTTTCGAGTACCCTCAATCCCTCAATGACCGTTTGAATGAAAAAAAGATCGAGCTATCAGACAAGCTCACTGAAGCGCCGATAAAAGACCTGCGAAAGGCAATTGGCGTAAATGATCGCTTTGTTTTTCTAAATGAACTTTTTCGTGGTGATGAGGCGATGTACGAGCGCAGCATAAAAACTATTCAAAATTTTTCGATTCTGGCCGAAGCAGAATATTGGATACGGCGCGAATTAAAAGTGAAGATTGGTTGGCATGACAGCCATCCGGTAGTAAAACAATTTGACCAACTCGTCCGCAGGCGGTTTGCGGGTTGAAGCAGCTTAGTTTCCCAGCAGATTTCTCTTTTCCAGATAGGCAACTATCTTTTCCGAAGCCCCGGCATTTTGAAGTATGTACGATCGGGCGGCATTTCCACTTCGCTCCCTCATTTCGTCATTGCTTAGCAATTTGGCTGCTATCTTTTCCAACTCAATCGCGTTTGTAATTGTAAATCCTCCACCCGCATCGATGAGTTCAGCAGCTTCAAAATTTTTCTCATATTCGGGACCGAAAATTACTGGCTTTCCATAGACTGCAGCTTCCAGGATATTATGAAGCCCATCATACCCAAACCCTCCGCCAACATAGGTAATGGTCGCATATTTATATAGCTTTGAGAGCATGCCAATATTATCAATCACCAGGCAATTTGAATTGTCACCGGGCTTAGAAGATTGTTGAGCTATTGAGGAATAAGTGATTGCTCCAGGGAATTCCCGCATCACGTCCCGGATGTTTTCCTCATCGACTTCATGAGGAGCGAAGATGAATTTTATCTTGGGATGCTGTTTCACAAAGTGTACCCATTCGGCTTCATCATCTTCCCAGGTGCTGCCTGCCACTACTACTTGCGCATCGCCACAAAAATTCGCTATTGCGGAAATCTCCGAAAAATTGTCGGCCACATTAATTACCCTGTCGCAACGGGTATCGCCGCTTACAGTGATTTTCTCATTGCCCACTATATCAATAACCAATTCAGCAGATGCTGGATTTTGCAGGAAGAAATGATCAAACTGAGCCAGCAATTTTCTCCAAAATTTCCCATAGGATTTAAAAAATGGCTGGGTTTTTCTAAAGGCCCCGGAAATAAGTAGGATAGGGATTTTGCGCCTGTTAATTTCTTCCAGGTAATATCGCCAGAACTCGTACTTGACCCATAGTACTATGTCTGGCCTGATCAAATCCAGCAGTTTCCTTGCATTCTTTCGGGAATCGATTGGCAGGTAAAGAATGTTCTTAAAGTCAGGGTCTTTTGATGCGATTTGGTAGCCTGAAGGCGAGAAGAAAGTAATGATGAAGATACTTTCAGGGAATTTTTCACCGATCAATTTTAAAACTGGCCGTCCTTGCTCAAATTCCCCGAGGCTCGCTGCATGCATCCAGATTGTTTTACCGTCACCCGGATGAAAGGAATATTGTTTGGCAAAAAAATCTTTACGGCCTGCCAGCCAGGCTTTTGCTTTTGGATTCCAGAGAGAGGCCACTCTTACTCCTGTTACATATGTCGCCAGAAAAATATTATACAGAAAGGCCAAGCAGCTAATTTTTGACAAATCTAAAGTTTCTGTTGAATGCTTGCATGACTGAAGGTTTTATGTTCATATTTCAATTGCTATCTTTGCCGACTTCTAAATTTAGGCATGATTCCTCTGCAAATGGTTGACCTCAGGCGGCAGTATCTCAAGATAAAACCGCAGGTGGACGACGCAATCTCCGGCGTAATTGACAGCACTGCTTTTATTGGCGGCCCGCAGGTAACTGAATTTAGCAATGCCTTACAAAAATATTTAGGAATAGAGCATGTAATTCCATGTGCAAACGGAACGGATGCTCTCCAGATCGCGCTTATGTCTCTGGATCTGCAGCCGGGGGATGAGGTGATCACGCCCTCTTTCACCTACATCGCTACAACGGAAGTTGTGGCCCTGCTGCAATTAAAGCCTGTATTTGTAGAAGTGGATGTACAGACTTTTTGCGTGGATCCTGCTGCAGTGCGAAAGGCAATCACGTCAAAAACCCGAGCCATTGTGCCGGTACATCTTTATGGTCAATGTGCCAACATGGAGGAGATA
>JBBQSI010000017.1:0-16287 GCA_038213975.1 Chitinophagales bacterium | reverse complement strand
CGATGTCCTGGAATTTATTATTTATGCAAGCAAGCCAGTCACCAGAGAACAACGTGTGGCTTCTGCGCAATCCGAAATCTATTCCAAACTTGATGATGCACAAAAAGAATTCGTAGAGTTTGTCCTCGACAAATACATCGAGACAGGGGTTGAAGAGTTGGGGCAAGAAAAGCTGCCACATTTATTGGAACTGAAGTATAATGCAGTCAGCGATGCGTCAGATAAATTGGGTGGAGTGGCGAGGATCAGGGAATTGTTTAGCGGATTTCAGAAGTATTTGTATGAGAAAAAGAAAGTTGGGTGAGCTAAATCGAAACTTATGATAAATATTAAAGATTTTAAAAGGAAATTTAGGAAGCAGACCTTTCGAAGAAGGTGTACCAATAGATGCCTTTAATCTAGCAACTTTAAAAGCATAAACGTGTTACAAGCATTTCTCACAAACAAAGCAGGTCGAAATATCATAAGCAATGAAGTGCACTGGCGAGAAATTTTTGCATTTTCTGAAGATTCGCTGACGTCCACGATATTTGGAAATTGACTTCACCTGCCTAAAAATTTATTTTGGAAAATTCTAGGAGCCTCTTGTTATGATAATTTCATTGATGCACCTGAAAATAAAATTCAAGATATTCTATTTTGGCCTCGGTGGAAATCTGGAAATCTTTCTAAGCCAGGGTTTATTGAGCCGGATATCTTTATCCGTACAAGACTTTTCGATCTTATTATCGAAGCGAAGCGGTATGATTATGACCAGCAAAGATTTTATCAATGGGAGAACGAAATTCAAGGTTATTTGCATGAATATGGAAATGAAAACAGAAACATTCTTCTCCTTGCACTGGGAGGAATTAGAAATGAATCCGCTGAGGTTATCACGATTAATGATAGAACAGTCACTGTGCTGAAGTCAAGGTGGCAGAGAATTCTTTATCATGTAAAAAAGGTGAAGTCAGAATTTGAGAAAGGCAAAAATGAAGATCCCCTGCGAGAGTCAGTGGTTTCAATTTTGGAAGACGTTGTAATAGGTTTTCGGCTTCATGGTTACAGCGCAGGCGAGTGGTTTGAGAATATCCAAAGCCAAAGCGCTACCACTATTTCCGCACTCTCCATAACCTTACTGGAAAAAAAAATGTTTAAAACGGGAGCTGCAGCTTTTATCAAAATCCCGCTCTCAGGGTTAGCTGACACCTCCTTATCTCTTTTACAAGAAAGTTTCTTTTATGACAAAAATAGAATTTGAATCAGTACTGATAGATGTCAGGAAGGCCTATAGATTGCTATACTTATATCAGCGACGAACCATGGACCTTGTGCAATATATAGGAGATTCACTCCTGTTTAGGTATGCAGGTGGTTATCCGTGGTTTAGCGACAGCACCCCCAAGGCGGGCAAGGGCGAGCTTGACAATTGGGCTTGGGATTGGTTAAATATGTACTTCTATGATTTTAATTTTACGACAAAAGTCATCGATGGAGTTGAAATTGATTTTTCGATTATAGTACAGAGTGATACAGGGTATTATGATTCAGGAATAGAGTCCGGAATTGAGACTGAAAAATTCAGTCCTGTTGAGACAGCGACCTCTAAAATTATTTTTTTAATCGGTCGTAACGCGTGGTATAATCATGAGGAATTTAAGGATGATTTTGAAGACGAGACAAATTCAATTTATAAAAGTTCGTTTACCGATTATATTAAAGCTACTAATGAGAAAGTTCTACTTGCAAAAACTTTTAACTTATCGAATTTTATCAGTCAAGAACAAACCGACTTTCGTATTAAGGAGCTGGTTGATTTTTGTAAAGCCAACGGCATAGAGGAAATGAAACTAAGTAAGAGTTGATTGATTTTGATAGACCAGTATGCTAAATCATAAAACGCTCTCGCAAAATTATTATGAAATCATTAAGCGATTTATCGCCTTCTAAAGTCACAGCAGCAAAAACTTCAGCCCAGGTTGCTGTCCCTACCAACCGGAGAAAATTTGAAATGCACCCCGCCATATAATTCCACATTTAGTTTCTTATTCAATAATTTAGTTGTTCATCAATCCTCAACACCTTGAAATTTTCAGCTTCGTTATTGGCCCTGCTTTTTTCATTTGCATCCATGGCGCAAAAGCCGGTAATGGATTTTGAATCCTACAACCCTCCAAGCACTTTAGTAGTCCCGCAACATATCGTTACAAAAGCTAAATTCCCTTTTGTTGACATACACAATCATCAATGGAACATGGACAGCAAAGACCTTACTGAGCTTACAACGGTGATGGATACACTACACATGGCGGTAATGATCAATCTCAGTGGCGGAAGTGGCAAGTCCCTGAAAGAAGCGGTAGATAACATCAGGGCACATGCAGCCAACCGGTTTGTAATATTTGCCAACATAAACTTTGACGGCATCGGTGAGAGTAGCTGGCCTGAGAAGGCCGCCCGGCAATTGGAAGAAGACGTAAAGAATGGCGCCGGCGGTCTGAAGATTTTTAAAAATCTTGGCCTCTCAGTGAAAGATAACGCCGGCAAACGGGTAAGCGTAGACGATCCCCGGCTGGACGCCATCTGGGCGAAGTGCGGCGAACTGAACATACCCGTGCTGATCCACATTGCCGATCCTAAACCTTTTTGGCAGCCGATGGATACAAACAATGAGCGCTGGCTGGAACTCTCCACACGTCCCAACAGGAAACGTAGCGACACTGACCCTGCTCCCTGGCAAACATTGATCGACGAGCAACACCGGATGTTTAAAAAACATCCCGCAACAAAATTTATTAATGCACATTTTGGCTGGTATGCCAACGACCTGTCGACACTCGGCAAGTTGCTGGACGGTATGCCAAATGTCTACACCGAATTCGGAGCAATTATAGCAGAGCTTGGCCGACAGCCCAGGGCGGCAAAAGCTTTTTTTGAAAAATACCAGGACAGGATACTTTTCGGAAAAGACAGTTGGGTGCCGGAGGAATACACAACCTACTTCAGGGTGTTAGAAACTGCCGATGAATATTTTCCTTATCACAAGAAATACCACGCCTTCTGGCCGATGTACGGCATGGATCTTTCAGACGCTGTATTGAAAAAGATATATTATAAAAATGCACTTAAGCTGTTGCCTAAAATAGACCGCAGCTTATTCCCGGCGGACTGATCTAATTAATTGAACTGGATAACGTCATACCGGTATGTACTGCCCGCCTATGTTTCCATGGCAAATACGGTTTTCAACCGGAGCGCAAAGTCAAGCAGCCAGCTACTTTCCGTCCTCGGAAACCTGCTACAGCAAAATTCACTTTCGCTTTCGCCAAACCAGGTAAAAAGAATAAAGCTCTATACGCTCCAGGCAGCCGTAATGAATAAGTGGTTTGGAACATTGCGCGGATCAAAATTAACTGAGCGGGAACAGCGTTGCGGTCTCTATCTCGGCGCCCTCACTCCCCTCTCCGATGATCTTACCGACGACCATAATCTTGCCTCCGGTGATATCCTAACGGCATGGGATAATCGCTCGGACAACTTTTCATCTGCAGCTATTGTCGCCGGCCGGTTTCTCTACAACAAATTGTTGGAGAATGCAAACGACACATTTGCCAAATATTCAGCGCTTGCCCTGGCAGCGCAGGATGAAAGCATGTTGCAATCTGCCAGTGAAATACTTGACGAGGTGGTATTGAGAAAAATTACCTGGAATAAAGGCGCTTCCAGTACCCTGCTTGGCCGCTCAATGCTTTCCAATTCATTAGAAGCCGGGGAAGAAACTGCCATCAACGAACTGGGATTTTTATTGCAACTGACAAATGATGTTTTTGACGTTTATAAAGACCGTGAAAATAAACAGCAAACCCTTTTAACTAACGATTGCAAGCTGAGCCAATTGTTGCAATTGTTCACTGAAGGCTGGAAGCAGGTGAACCATAAATTTCTGCAGCTCAATTATCAAAAGAAGGATACCATTCGCTTCTTAAGCCAGGTGTCTACCATTCTCGCCAGGGGCGAACTTGCTTTTCGGCAGCTATCAATCCTCGAAAAAAAATCCGGTGGTGTTTTCCGGTTGCCTGATTATTCGCGTCAGCAACTGATTTGTGATATGGAAAAACCAGCTAATCTTCGCGCCTCGTTATTGATATCTGTAAAGAAATTGAGCGCATTGTAAAGCTAACGGATAGGATAGCCTAATCGTTCAATTGGCCAATCATCACCAGGTCCGTTACGGGTTTTCCGGAAGAGTCTTCTGTGGATTTTCTGCTGGCATGGATCACGGTAAAGCCTCTATCCATCAAGATGCCACGCAAAAATTCCTCTTCGTGGTAATAAATGAAAAGTTTGTTTCCTGCGGCAGTTACTTCAAGGCCGGATGTACTGTAATTCCCTTCCATGGTACTGACGTACAGTAACCCTCCAGGCAGCAGCATGTTAGCACCATCTGTTATAAAGACACTAATCTCTTCGCGGGAAAAATAAGGGAATATGAAGCCGGCAATAATACACGCATACCCAGCCCCGGTAGAAGTGATCTGGCGGGCATCCAGTAGCAGGAAATCAGCAGCCGGATTGTTTTTCCCGGCTAGTTGCAGCATCTTAGGTGCAACATCTATACCGGTGCAAATAAGATCGGGTCTGTGAGCAAGAAAGTAATGCAAAATATTTCCCGGACCGGTGCCGGCATCCAAAATTTTTGCACCGTGCGGCAATTTGGAAATCAGCAAATTAAATTCTTCGTGATATTGCGGCGTGTCCATAAACTTAGCCTCGTACGCTTCGGCTTTGTCGTTAAAAACTTTCTTCGCAATTTCTGTAACCTCCACCGGATCCCGATTTAAGCCCCCGTAGGTTTTTGCCATGAGAGATGATATTTACCGCTCGCAATATGCGGCTTGGCTTGGTAATTTTTTTTCGGGCAGAAAATATCCATTCGGTAAATGATTTTTTTTCATTCCCGGGATAAGCTATAAATTTTTCCTAAACACCCTGCTGCTTTAGGCAATCAAGCGATGTTTCCGGAGTTTCCATTTCAGCATCGTCCAGGTATAATGAAACGAATATCACATCTCCTTCGTCTTTTTGTATAATTCCCCTGAGATCAGCTTTCACCGGTAAAAACAGCACACCATCACTCATAGGCATAAGATGATAATTTGTTATCGCATGGTTGTCTATTTTTCCTTTTACACGAATACTGCCAGCCTCGTCCGGAGAGTCAACTTTTTCTTGCGGAATCCTCGCAAATGTCCATCCTCCTTTACCCGGAAATTTTTCCAGCACAAGCGCCCTATTGATAAACGGTTTAACCTTCTCCACTTAGAATTTTTTTGTAAAAGTAAAGATCAATGTCGTGTAAGAAAATCTTGTTTATGTTTTTAATTTCCAATAAATTCGCGGCATTTTTTTTATGCGAAGCTTCAATTGGAGAAGCTAAAGAGACAAGGCGGCAATGAATAAAAATGAGAATTTTGTATACGATCAACCCACCATTGAATTAAGGATAATGTTGAAATCGTGCTTTGAGATTTCACGGAAGCCCGAAATAAGATAGAAGCCCCAGCGCTGCTTATTCTTGATAAAATCGAGTTTTTCCAGGAGTGGCCTGATGTCTGATTCCTGCACTTTGTCATATTCAGCTTTTCGTCGGAAAGGTTTGAAGCCAGCATTTGTCTTTGGCTGAAAAGGTTCTTCATCTGTGATCGTGCCGGCCGCAGTAAACTTTTGAAGAAGTTTCCCCTTTTCAAATTTATCCCTGGATGAATAGTAGACGAATCTGTCTCCCTTACTCATTTTTCTAACATGGTCAATCTTGCCATGACCCGCCTGGACGATACCTTTTTTTACACCTTCTGCAACATGATCCTGCGTTGCAGCAATTAAAAAATAGTTTGACATGCTAACATTTTTTTTCCCGGGCTCACATTATCTATGTAAATCAATTTTCTGCAGGCCTGTCTGCTTTTTCAAACTTTACTGATGTTACGTTACCCTTGCTGAGCGAGAGTTCATCCCCCGATATTTCCCATGAATCCGAATGTTGAATGGCGTCTAATAGCTTGGTCTCGAAGTCCATGGCAGGGCAGGCCATTTTTGTTGTCACCAAAGGCAAAAACTTAATGCCATTGCCTCCGGTAAATTCGAAGCTTCCGCTCAGGCGATTGCAGCCTGCATAACCACTCACCGCATTTGTTGGCCCGCTTGCAAAAAGTAAAAATGGTTTTTGGTTCACCGAATCATTTGCATTCAGGCCACCCAATTCTTTCAGATTCCATTGCCATTTGAACAACTCATCGTGGGAGACTTCCGGGGTTGTCGATGTAATTGATGAGTCGGCTTTTTCAAAAGAATTTTCATTCGTTTGTTTCGTGCCATTGCAACTCAGAAAGCTAATCACGAAACCGACGATCAAAATTTTCAAAATGCTTTTCATCCCGATTTGATTTTTGTGTCGAACAACTATTTTTCGCCGCATGGAGTTTTGGAAAGAGCGGGGCCCCCGAACTTTAGTTGTGACAAATCAGTGAAAACCATTTTTCCCTGCTTATCTTCCATTGGTGCATAACCTTCTCTCAAAGTTTCATCTTGCACAAGGAAGGCCACCTGCCTCACAGAACTACTGCCTTCGCTGTTGAAAGTGTAATTGGCGATGAGTGTATCTCCGTGCATTTCTCCATCAATATTTCCAATGTTGTCATCCTTCTCATAAAAATTGTATTCCAACTTGCCGGTAACGACGTTGGGGAAGACTTCTATTTTAATAAACATTGAATCTTTCCCGATAGTTCCCGCATAGCAACCGGACTCAGGTATCATTGTTTTCATCTCTTCACCCGCTTTCGTATTTTCCTGTACGGTTTGTGTGGCATCGCTTTCGCTGCCATTTGTTGCTGACTGATTGCATGCTCCACTAACAATGAGGCAAATAACTGCTAAGTACTTTTTTAAAGTCATTTTGAAGATTATTTTATTTTTTTGCTGCAACATCTTTGCCATTAAACGAAAAAAGGGTTCAACAGACCTGTTCCACCATTGCCCGGCGAATTGATCAATCCCGCTTTCCTTCAACAAACGAAAAGATAAGTTCCCCTTGAAATTGAGAAATGCGTTCTTCCTTTTTGACGGATGATTAATTTTGAAAAAAAATTACACAATGAAAAAACTAATCGCCAGGGCCAATATCAGCCTTATTGCTCTTTTAATGGCAGGTCAGTTATCTGCCCAATCACTTGAAGACGTACGGACCCAAATGATAAAGGACTGGGAAAGATCTAAGGCCTATACTATTGAATACCTGGAAGCTATGCCACCCAGCGATTATGGCTTCAAGCCCGTTGACAGCATCCGGTCTTTTGCGCAGCAAATGCTTCACCTTGCCCAGGGTTGCGGTTTTTTTATGTCGTCAGCTACCGGCAATCCCCCACCTTCATTTGTTGTGGCAAAGTTGGAAGAAAGTCCAACAGCGCAATCAAAAGATTCAGTCATTTCGTACCTTAACCAGGCATATACATATGCCATGAACTCAGTCAAGAATTTTGACCTAAGCAAATGGTTCGAAGACGTGAAAGTATTTTCTTTTAATGCCACACCTTTTGCTTTGATGAACAAAGCCTTCGAGCACCAGGCGCACCACCGTGGCCAGACCACAGCATATATCAGGTTAAAAGGCTTGCGGCCACCTCAGGAAAAATTATTTTAGTTCTTAAAACCGAAAAACACCGGCCTTCGTAAATCATGTAACGTCGCGATCCAAGTATAAAGGCCGGCGTTTCTAACGTAAACTTTTTCAGCACGTTCCATAGGGGTAAAAGCGCCGGTCAACCATCGGTGCTTTTCTTTTTGCGGTCATCAAAAAAGAAAGTTTCCACGAATGATTAAAGTCTGGACCACAATTTTCTATAACTTTTACCGGTGAAAAAGCTTACTTATAAAATCAAAGTAGCGGATGCTGCCGGTAGTGTTTCAGCAATTCTTTACAAACCCAGGCAGCCAATATGCATAATGACACTCGCACACGGTGCCGGCGCAAATATGCATCATCCTTTTTTGGAGAACCTGGCCAGGGGATTAGCGGACGTGGGCATTGCCACGCTGAGATTCAATTTCCCTTTTACTGAAAATAAAAAAGGGAGGCCCGACCGCCCGCCGGCAGCCCACGCAACTATAGAAGCAGCAATGCTCCGGGCCGCGAAACTTCTCCCGTCGTTACCGTTATTCGCTGCTGGAAAATCTTTCGGAGGAAGGATGACTTCACAATTTATTGCTGAACATCACCCGGGTGACATTTCAGGGGTGATTTTTTATGGCTTCCCCCTGCATGCCCCCGGCAAACCATCTGTAGAACGGGCAGATCATTTAAAGCAAATAAAGATACCCATGCTGTTTCTGCAGGGCGCAAAAGATGCCCTCGCGGAGAAATCACTCATAAAATCCTTGTGTTCAAAATTGAAACTCGCCAAACTCATAAATATTGAAGGTGCCGATCATTCATTTAAAGCTGGTAAAACAGATACAATGACAGTACTTGTAAAGGCAACAAGCAAATGGACAGAGCAGGTATTACGATGCTAAATGCGTGGTGTCATACACGTTAGCCTGCTGCAAAAGGATAACTTAGCCAGTGAAGTTATGGAGGGTGCATTTCACAATTATCGCTTTGCTGAACTACAGGTGGGCGGTGGACACCGCCCACGGCGGGCAGGCCCTGGATGGTGTCTCACCAACCAGCAACAATTTTGAAATGCACCCGTTATGGATCATACCGCGGAAAGTTTTCCTACATTTAACTGACATTATTTTTCACCTGTCAATTGCTCAAATGATACGTTACCTCATATTTGCAGGCTTTCTGCTGACGAAATTTCCCGCAGACGCTAAGCCCGAAATTCTCGATATCCGCCAACAGCAGGACTCCGTTGGGGTCTATGAAAAATTTGAAATTGGAATAGATCTCAAAGCTGAGTTTACGAATCCTTTTGACCCCTCCGAGATTGACGTTACTACGAGCTTTATCTCGCCTTCAGGCCAGGCTTGGAAAATATTTGGGTTTTACAACTATGCTGCAGGTTCACTTTGGAAAGTGAGGTTTTCACCAAACGAAAACGGCAACTGGAAATATATCGTGACAGTAAAAGATAAAACTGGTCAAACTACGAGTGAGCAAAAAACTTTCCGGGCGTTCGCTACAGATAATCACGGGATATTAGAGGTGGCGCCAAACAGGCGATATCTTCAGTATAGTGATGGCGCGGCGTTCTATGGAGTGGGGCTTTGGTACAATGATGGATACAGTGGCTTCAATGCAGGTAAAATAAAAGGGGAAGAACTTGACCGCATGAAAGAAATCGGTGTCAATTTCATCAGTACTTATATGGCTCCACTTGAAACTATTGGCAGTGGCATCGGGCGTTATGATCAAAACCTTGCAGGCAGAATCGACGAAATTCTTGAAATGCTTGAGCAGCGTGATATGCAGTTAAGTCTGAATCTCTGGTTTCACGCCTACCTTTCGGAAACCGTATGGGGTGGCGGCAACATACGCTGGGAAACAAATCCCTACCAGTTCATTACTGCCGCCAAAGACTTTTTTCGCAGCGAAGAGGCGTGGAAATACCAGGAAAAATTATACCGCTACATGATTGCCCGGTGGGGACATAGCCGGGCGCTTGGCATTTGGTTTATAGTTGATGAAGTAAATGGCACCGATGGCTGGGTGACGGGAGATAGCCTTGCGGCAGCACAATGGGGAAAAAAAGTACATGATTTTTTGAAAGCAAATGACCCGTACAAACGCCTTACTACGGGTACGCGTAGTGGTGGCATCAAGGAATTTTGGGATGAAGGGTACCAGACATTTGATCTCGCTGCAAGGGAAATCTATGAAAGGCAGGGGTTTGCAGTAAACAATACCAGTACGACGGATTCGGCTGTTGCGCATCCGTTGACTGATAGTTATAAAAATTATGCCGGGGAGATGCAAAAATTATGGAATGGTTACAATAAGCCGGTGATACTTGGCGAAACGGGTTGGGATCATACCTTTTACGAACCTTCTATGCCGGGGTATCTTGCACAATATCATAATGCCTTGTGGGTCTGTCTCGCAACGGGTGCTGCCATGACACCTTTTTGGTGGGCGTACTCGAATATGACCAACGATGCGGTATTGACCAATCAACTTAAAAGCCTGCGAAATTTCACGGATAGTATCAATTTCCCAAAACTGACCAACATTTCTCAAGCGGAGATCACTGTGGCTAACGGAGACGGGTACTCGATTAAAAGCGATCAATTAATTTTCGGTTGGGTAGCCAACCCTTCCTCTGATGTCGCAGGTGATGCCGTTACTTTAAGAGGACTGAAGAATGGTAAGTACAAGTTGAAGATCTACCACACCTGGCGCGGAAAATTTGTGGAAGAGCGGGCAGTCAAAGTGACTAATAACACCGTTAATTTCATGTTGCCGAGGTTATTTGGTACTGGTTCTCATGCTAACTACATCGGCGAGGATGCAGCATTTATTTTGCAAGCTGAATAAGACATTCGGGCTAAAAGTTTTACAGTTTCCTGCTTTCCTTTGTTTACTTTGAATTTGCAAACTCCCTCACATGAAAATCAAATACATTCTCTTCGCGTTTCTTAATATGCTTACTGCCTGCGGGAATAACGAAAGTCTTCCACAACCTGATACCGCTGAATCGCAATTGCAAGCATTGAATTCACTGCTCCGGGATTCGAACTTTGCGGTAGCACTTGCCCGGCACCAGGACTCGGCCTATAATGCCAGCGTGGGAAACCCGGAAGCTCCGGAAGCCTGGCGTGACAGCACGATTCTCAAAAAAGTGAGTGACCAAAAGATTGCGGTGAATTTGGCAGGCTTCCTGGCGACAGAATGTGCTGTTGGCGCACTGATGGAATTGCACGGTGGTACGCCCGTCGCGTGGTTGCAAAGAATAGTAAACAACAATCTTGATTCTAATCAGAAATTGTTGACAAATCGTTTTGCAAATGCTACCTGGAAGGCCAGCCAGCCTTTCAGGGATATGGCCCGCATAACCCGCGACAACTTTATGGTAGCAAATTTCCTGAGTGAAAGTGAAGTGCAAAAAGACTTTGACCAGGTACAGGCAGCCGCCAAAACAATGTAAGATACTTTGTTGACCTACTACGATACCACCGCCCTTGCTGAGACTCGTGTGATTGCAACATTGATGCAGGATAAAGATTTTGCCCGCCGGATGGCTGCAGGAATGGAGGCAGCCTACTATAAAGGACAGAAACAGGAAGTGCCAGTGTTCCTTGCACCCGGAGAAGATACCGCGACAGTAATGATGAGTTTATTTGAAGAAAAAGTCGCGATCAATCTGGCTGCATTCTATGCCCTGGAATGCGGCACAAGTTATTTCGTTCAGAAGAACCATACGACGCCGTCAAACGTGTTGACTTCGATTTTGAATGACTCACTACCGGAGGCGGACAAACGAATTTTTGAGCGGTTCGCTAACGCTACCTGGAAGGCCGGCCAGGCATTTCGGGATCTTAACCGAATAGAGCGGGAGAACTTTATTCCGTTCAACCTCCTTTCAGAAGAAGAAAAAGAAAAAGACTGGAACCAGATAAAATGGGCTGCTTCCCTTGTGTTGCCAAAGATTAAGGGCTTAAAATAAAGCGGTCTGTCAAATCACCTGGAAGCCGAATGCGTAAGGATCATCTTCAGGATCAATTGTGATTGTATTCACACCAAAGATTTTTGCCCATCCCTGTATTGACGGAACAATTGCCGCTTTACCTGCAACGGTAGTTTCCTCTTCCACCCTTCCTATAAACTTGCTGCCGATAATGCTCTCATGTATAAAAGAATCCCCCAATTTCAATTTTCCTTTTGCGAACCATTGTGCCATGCGGGCGCTTGTGCCGGTACCACAGGGACTTCGGTCGATAGCTTTTTCGCCGTAAAAAACGGCGTTGCGGGCAGTTGAACTTTGCTCAAGCGTTTTGCCGGTCCAAAGTATGTGGCTGCAACCGCAGATATTTTCATCGTCGGGATGAACAAATTCATATTTTTCGTTTATGGCTGCCCGTAGCTGTCTTGCCATTGCTATTAATTGTTCTGCTTTAAAATAATCAATACCCTTAAAGTTTTTTTGAATATCCACGATGGCGTAAAAGTTTCCACCATAGGCTACATCTACGCGAAGTTCTCCCAGCTCTTTACTGTGCACAGCCAAATCTTCCGAGTGAAGAAAAGAAGGGATGTTACGGAGTTTCACGCTTTTCACTTTTGCATCTGCCAACTCGTAATCAATTTTCACAAGACCGGCCGGTGTCTCCAGTAAAATCTTCCCCGGTATTTTAGGTATGATCAGTTTTTTTTCGATTGCGATGGTTACGGTACCTATAGTCCCGTGACCACACATGGGCAGGCAGCCACTCGTTTCGATGAAAAGGACGGCACTGTCATTAGCAGGATCGTGGGGTGCATAAAGAATGCTACCACTCATTATATCATGGCCGCGGGGTTCGAACATCAGTCCTTGACGAATCCAGTCAAATTCTTTCAAAAAATGGAGACGCTTTTCGCTCATTGTTGCACCATGCAATGCCGGTCCCCCCCGGGCGACTAATCGCACGGGGTTTCCGCAAGTATGTGCATCATAGCAGTGAAATGTTTGCAAAGGCATGGATTGAGATTTTCGACTAAGGCTAACGCTACCGGATAGCCGAAATTTAATTTAAGTTAAGATAATCTGGCAACGTTGGGCGGGCTTCTAAACCCCGGCGGATGATTGCTTCAACTTTTTTCCGCTCGTCACCTTCCAGTACAAGCCTTGGGGCCCTTACCTGCTCGCTGCCTATACCCGTTGCGGCGGCAGCCATTTTAATATACTGCACGAGTTTTGGATGAATGTCAAGTTCCAGTACCGGCATAAACCATCGATGAATTGCCAGGGCTTCCTGCATTTTGCCAGCTTTCACCAGCCGGTAGATGGCCACAGTTTCTGCAGGAAAAGCATTTACCAAACCGGCCACCCACCCATCAGCGCCAGATACAAGGGCCTCTAACGCAATGGTGTCAACGCCGCAAAGAATTTTGAACCTCTTACCGAAGCGGTTGATCATGCGGGTAATGTTCGTGATATCCCGCGTTGATTCTTTTACAGCCGTGATATTTTCAACATACTGCAATTCTTCGAACATCGCGAGCGTGATCGGAATCTTGTAGTCAATGGGATTGTTATACAACATCACTGGCAACGATGTCGCCTTTGCTACTTCTTTAAAAAAACTGGTAGTCTCCCTGCTGTCGGCGGCATAGCGCATAGGCGGTAACAACATCAGTCCGTCTGCTCCAATATCTTCTGCATCTTTTGCCAGGCGACATGCCACCCTGGTAGCTTGCTCTGCGATATTTATAATAATGGGGATTGCAGAGGGAAGGCTTGTTCGCGCCGTATCATATAACTCAGTAATCTCATCTTCAGTGATGGTGCTGGCTTCACCGAGTGATCCGCCGATGATAATACCATCAACGCCAGCGTGGGCCTGTGCCTTCAGGTTTTTTGAAAAAATTTCCAAATCGAGGGTATCATCTTTTTTAAATGGCGTAAGGAGCGCAGGGAAAACGCCTGTCCAATCGAAAGCTGTCATAACTGAAAATTGATTTATCGCAATATGGCAATTTTTTCGAAAGTACGTGGTAAACTGTTCAACAAATGCCGACTTTCACATGTTAAAACAACAACATGACAAAATATTTTACGCTTGTTGCCGCAAACACTTTATCACTCGTTATAATGCTGTTTGCAAATTTCGCTGCGAGTACCGGACGCTATTCGAAAAAAACGGTTGCTGACGTAAGCCATAAGTACGACACACTATTTGCACCCGCGGGTTATGCATTTTCTATTTGGGGTCTCATATTTTTGCTTTGCATCGGGTTTGTTGCGTTTCAATGGTTCACGATTCGCCAGGTAAAAACGCAGGAATACATTTCCAAAGCCGGACTTTGGTTTACCATCAGCAACCTGGCAAACATTGCGTGGCTGTACTGCTGGGTAAATGAAATGATTGGCGCAAGTGTTCTCCTCATCCTTTTGTTACTGGCATCACTGGTATTGCTCACAATCGCACTTCGCCTGGAACTGGACGATGTACAGGTGAGATATATTTTCTTTGTTTGGTGGCCAATTGCCATATACCTGGGTTGGATCATTGTGGCAACAGTGGCATGTGTTTCGGCCTGGCTTACTTCACTGCATTGGGCAGGCTGGGGGATTGAAAACGTTTCCTGGACGGTAATCCTAATTGTAGTGGCGGCTGTGATTTATTTGGTTTTGTTGGCAACGCGAAACCTGCGGGAGTCAGCACTAGTTGGTGTTTGGGCGATCATAGCCATCGCCGTACGGCAGTGGACTGCTAATCCTGCAATATCGTATGCCGGTATTTTTGTCACTGCACTATTGTTAGCAGCCGTTACATTACACGGCTATTCCAATCGTAAATTCAATGTGTTTAGTAAGTTGGGACGGGGAGAATGGTAAGCACGCCTTCCCTCAGTCATTATTATCCTTTGCGTCCTCCTTTCCTTCTTGAATTGCTTCATTGGCTCTCTCTTCTGTTTCCTCATCCGGCGCAACTTCCGGTTGATTATTTTTTCCTTCCGGTTCGTAATTGAGCTTTACAAACATTGGGAAGTGGTCACTGCCAACTTTACTCATACGCTGTATTTTTAAAAGCTTGAATTCACTACTGTGAAAAATATGATCAAGCGGCCAGCGAAATACAGGATACCCTGCATGAAAAGTATTGTAAAATCCCCGGCCACGGCGTGGATCCAGGAATCCGGAAACTTCCTGGAAAAGCTCGGATGTCTCCGACCAGGCAACATCATTGAAATCCCCGGCGACGATAACACCTCCTTCGATTTTCCGGGCTTCTTTTGCGACAAGAAGAATTTCTGCATCCCTCTCTTTACTATCCTCGTCTTCCGTTGGGAAGGGCGGACGAGGATGCACAATAAACAAATGCACCCAACTGCCTGACCGAAGTTGCAATGCGGTACGGATCGATGGAATATTAGGTTCAAGGAGGTATCGTACCTCGGTATTTTTTAATGGCAGCTTCGAATACAAGTGCATGCCATAACTATTGTCCTGGGGGATTGAGACAACATTTGGATAGTCTTTTTCGATTCGCTTCAGACCATCCTGCCATCGTTGATTGGATTCTGTCGTGATCACTATGTCAGCTCCGCAGGAATTTATTTGTTCTATTACCTTTTCATATTGCTCATTTGACTGGAGGACGTTACAAATAAACAAGCTAATAGCCGTTGAATCCGGATTTTGAATTTCCGACTGCAACACCTGCTTTGGGGCAAACGGAGTATAAGGGAATGCTTTAAATGCCTGCACCAGTATAACCCCAAAAAGGAGAACTAAAATCAGCAACCCTGGTTTTCCCATTCTGAAATAAAATATAGCATACCAGGCAAATGCAGCGATCGCCATAAAGAAAGTTTGCAAGCGGGGATAGTCGAAAATCCGGAAATACCATTGTTTGAAATGAAAAAATGGTAGCACGGTGGCACAGACGACAATAAAAGTGATGATTCCAAAAATTATGAAACCCGCATAAGAGAAATAACTGTTATTCAAAAGCAAAAGAAAATTTTTAAGTCCTGTTTGTTCAAAGATAAGAATCAGAAACTCTCTTTAAAGTTGAAGAACGGTCAAAAAACTTTGTATCATTTGCTACAGTTAGCAGGCAGCAGTTGGCAGACATTATATAAAGAGAATACCTGACTGGATAAAATTTTCGATTATCCGTTTTCAAAAGATCTACCCATCCATAGCATAATGACTTTTTTTCAGTCATAAAGAAGTCCGAGGAACTCCGGTCGTAAAAGTTGCTGACACTTGGCAACGTTCAGGCTTACCCGCAAGCCAGGATTTTAATATTTCTGCGTATGCGATCGTTTAGATTCTGAAAGGAAACACAAAAGGATTGCAGATGAAAAGTTAAATTCTTCCATTTCAAGAAAGATTTACCCGTATTGAATTGAAAGGTGCATTTTATTGCAATAATAAATTTTCGCAACAAAAAGATTGGGCTATCTTTGCCGGGACAATTTGAGTCTTTAGCACTCAGTACACGATTTCCCCGTTGGCAATCCCTGCAGTTAAATCTTAGTTTACTCCTGCTTTTTTCTCAATCTTATTCAATTAAAATAACAACGAACATGAACATTTTTGTTTCAGGAATAAGCTTCAATATGCAAGATGAAGACTTAAAGGAACTATTCAC
>JBBQSI010000016.1:0-16332 GCA_038213975.1 Chitinophagales bacterium | reverse complement strand
CACCGTCATGTCTTTCCAGTCATGCGAGCTGTCGCCGTTCACATCTTTGAGCCACTCATTTTTTTTGCTGTTTTCAGGCGACAGTATTGTATGTAGAAAATTGCGTTTATCCTCTACCGTTTGAAGGGTGATGGACGCAATTTCCCAATCCTGGTGGCCGCGAATATCGAACTCGGAATTATTTTGGCGTGTTGTTGTGGCGTAGTACACCTTGCCGGAATCATCGATGTCAATGGCAATGGGCGAGATCACCAGCGAATCAATTCCCCATAAGCTCAGGCGCAGGCCATCGGAAAGTTCGATAGTAACTGTGGTGTCAATGCCCTTCGCAATATTGGCTGCAGTAGCCGGGTCCATTAGTTTTATCCGTTTGTCGGTAACAGACTTATCCTGGTTTTTGCAGGCCGAAAATACCAGTGATGCCGAGAGAACTCCTAATAAAAATTTTTTCTTGAAATAGAATGGAGCGATCATATTTTAAAACTATCAGGGAGTGAAAATGATTAGAGTTACAATATAATCAAAACTTGTTGCTGGAGCCGGCGACCTATTCAATCTATTTATTTACTTTTTTTAGCCGGATGATTTTTACCTTCAGTATCCTTGTTGTTTTCTTAAATATGATTGTAAAACTTTTAAAGCACGGTCCGACTCATGCCGGCTCTTTCAACACATAGCAACATCGCTCATTATTAAAAAGCTTCAACCATGAACCAAAACCGCCGCAATTTTATCCGAAACACATCGCTCGCCGCCGCAGCAGCAATCAGTACAACTGTCGCCAACAGTATGTCGCCACAGCCAACGGAAAAAAATAGTAAAGAAGCTGCTTTGCAGGTGGGCATTGCGGGCTATACCTTTGCTAAATTTAGCCTTGAGGAAGCCATCGCCATGATGCAGCGCCTGGAGGTTCGTAATCTTTCCGTAAAAGATTTTCATTTACCCATAGACAGTGACCAGGAAAAAATAAATGCCGTCATGTCAAAATTCAGGGATGCAGGCATTAATGTGTATGCCGTCGGGGTTATCTATATGAAAACCAGGGAAGCAGTTGACGCGGCCTTTTCTTACGCAAAGAAAGTTGGTGTAAACCTCATAGTTTGCGCGCCTAATTACGAGCTTCTGGACTATACTGAGCAAAAGGTGAAAGAGTATAACATAAAGGTCGCCATACATAACCACGGACCTGAAGATGCCCTCTATCCGGGGCCGCAACAAGTTTATGACCGGATCAAAAATCGTGATGCACGCATGGGGCTATGCCTTGATATTGGCCATGCTACGCGTGCCAAAGCAGATCTGGAGAAAGCCATAAAGGCTTATGAAAACAGGCTGTACGATCTGCATATCAAAGATGTGACATTAGCGGAGCCTGAAGGGAAAGCAATAGAACTTGGCCGGGGCGTCATCGACTTCAAGCCGTTCGTTGAAGTGTTAGAGAAAATTAATTACCCTGGATACTGCAGTATCGAATATGAGAAAGATATGGGCGACCCCTTGCCTGGCATCGCGGAATCGTTGGGCTATTTCAAGGGAGTGGTTGCCACTGTGTAATGGTGTGGGGTTCCGGAATCTGTTTGGTTTTCGTAACGCATGCCCGGAGCAAAAAGGGCGGGCATCGGTAACATCATGGACGGGTAGTCGATGTTAGCTGCCCTTTTATTTATTAACTATTGTCCCATTTAAAGAACCGCCTGCGCTTCTATTTCTATCATAAACTCTTCATTTGCTAATCCACTTACATTTATCCATGTACCGGAGGGAGGATATTGTGTACCAAAGTAGCTTCTCAACACTTCACTTATTATCTGCCCATCTGCGCTTTGATAATTTACTTTATATATTCTTAGCATAACAATATCTTCTAATGAACCGCCAGCTGCCTCAATCGCTATTTTTAAATTTTCAATTGATTTTTCTGCCTGCTTCCTCAAGTCGTTTTTACCAACAATATTTTGATTATTGTCCCAGGCAACTTGTCCTGATATAAATAACATTCTTCCTGGCCTTACTGACACTACCTGAGAGAAACCATATTGTCTGGAATTAAAAAGTGTTGTTGGATTTATGCATTCCTTTTTCATATCTATTATTTTTTTTGCAGCTAAAAGTTGGGGGCATACCAGCAAACATTCTTAAAATTTTTCTTTCCCTTATTGTTGGAACTCCCGGTCCCAGGAAGCGGAAGCCTTGTTTTTATTTGCGCTTGGTGCGGCCCCGTTTGAATAGACACATCATACAGTGATTCGGAGATCAGATCGGAGTATTCCTAAGTGATAAAACCTTCCATTCGAAAAATTCTTAGTGAATGAGTTTACGGAACAATCTCTATATCTCTATGCCTTCATGCAAGATGCCCACAATACCCTCATCCTTTTTTTCAACCAACAGTGAAATTCCTTACCGTCAAAAAGTGAACGAAATTAAAGGACATTTAGTGAAATGCACATTTAGCAGTCGTGTATCGAAACAAGTTAAGGTCACATAAAAAAAGCAATATGTCCCGGCATGCCGGCATTTAGTTAATGAAGCACATTTGTTTTACGAGATGCAATAAGGTAAACGGGGGCAATCTGACACAAATCGCGCAACTCCAATCTTTTGGATCTAAAAAGGTTTTTGCATAACCGGACACCGATCGTATCAAAAGCGGACAGTTAACACCAGGTGCATCAGCATAACTTGCTCATAACCAAATTCTAATCAATCGGCAACATTTTGGAAGCTTCACGGGCGTATTGATTTTCCATTGTTTTTGAACTGACGCAAATAAGCTCCCGTGCTAAAAAATTATTTCAAAACCGCTTTCAGAAACCTCTGGCGCAGCCGCCAGTTTACTTTAATCAATACTGCAGGCCTCGTGCTGGGTACCGCTGTTTTTCTTTTCATCATTGAATATGTAGCTTTTGAACTTGCGGCAAATCGATTCAATAAAAATTATGAAACGCTGTACCGTGCCAGCGTACAATATAAAGATGGCCACACTGATTATAATTTGGCTCCGGGCTTCGCGCCAATCCTGAAAGAAAAGTTTCCGGCAATTGAGAAGTATACACGCACGGCTGAAAATATTGGAGCAGGGGTTTTGACTTATAATAAAAACGGAGCGCCTCCAAAAGCTTTTCGCGAGAACAGCATTTTGTATGTCGACGGGAATTTTCTTGACATGATAACTTTCCCCATTGTCGATGGTTCTCCTTCACTGAAAGAGCCTGCAACACTCGCACTATCAGAGCCGGTTGCACGAAAAATATTTGGTAAGGATGACGCCATCGGAAAAGTGGTGACGGTAAGCAACCAGTTTGGTAACACCCCCTACACAGTGAAAGCAGTATACAAATTGCCACCCTCCTCTGATATCAAAGGGGAAGTGCTTTTATCACTTCACACTTTAGAAAGCGCTGCCAACAGGGACGACAATGACTGGGCCGATCCGAATACTTTGGATGCTGGCTTTACCAACATTTATTTGCAACTTGGCAAAACGACCAATGCCACCAAATTAGCTGCAGGCATCACCAGCTTTCTCCGGGCTTCTAACCCGGGTTCCAAAGATGATATGGTGGCGCTACAACCTTTCAAAAATCTTCATCTTGCACCAAATTTTGATTACCCTTTTCAAACTTATGGCAACCTGCTGATGGTGGTTGTCTTTGGTGGAATAGCCTTGCTCATTTTATTAATAGGCTGGGTAAATTATATCAATCTTTCAATCGCGCAGTCGCTGCACCGTGCCAGGGAAGTAGGAGTAAGGAAAGTGCTTGGCGCCAGCAGGTACCAACTGATGATTCAGTATCTCACGGAGACGCTTATTCTTACCGTTTCCAGTACACTGCTTGCTGTTTTTCTTGTAAAGATTTTCCAGGGAAAGTTCAACGATTTTGCCGGAAAGGAACTTTCTCTTTCTTTCTTGAACCAGGGATGGATCTGGGTTGCAGGCGTGCTGTTGCTTGTCGTTGGTTCAGTAGCTTCCGGTAGCTATGTCGCCTTTGTGCTCACCCGCTTCAAGCCTATCACTACCATCCGTGGCAAGGTGCAGGCAAATGTAAAAGGGCTCACGCTCCGTAAGAGCCTGGTAGTTTTTCAATTTACGATCTCCGTTATTTTCATTATTGCCACGGCCATTATTTACAAGCAACTGAAATACATGCAGCAAGAAAACCTCGGTATGAACCTAAATCAATTGCTGGTGTTGCAGGGGCCTACGGTTTCCAGCGAAGGCCAGGCGGCAAGAAATGTCGCGTTCAAGAACAGCCTCGCCCAATTACCTTTTGTAAAAAAACAGGCCGCCAGTAATAACGTTCCGGGCGTCGGATACAATTTCTTCACGAACGGCATTACGAAATTCAATGATCCGCAAAAGGATGACGAGCGTAAATCCTACGCCATGTTTATATGCGATGAACATTTTTTTGATACCTACGGCGTACAACTCAAAGAGGGCAGAACCTTTACCAACGAAGAAGCAGAGCGAAGCTGGAATAATTTGCGGAAAGTTATCATTAACGAAAGTGCTGCCAGGGCACTTGGCTTTCCAGATGGTGAGGCCGTCATTGGAAAAAAAATATCGTGGGGTGAGGCCTTCGAGGTGATCGGCGTCGTAAAGGATTATCATCACCTTTCATTAAGGGAAGATATTAAACCGACTATTTATCTCGGGTCTGTCTCTTTCTCATATTTTACCGTGCAAACAGACTCCCGCAACATGCAGGCGAAAATCGGTGCAATTAGAGATTTGTATAACCGGACGTTCCCTGGTAATCCTTTCGAATATTTCTTTGCCGATCAGAAGTATGACCAACAATATATTACCGAGCAAAAATTAGGTAATGTTTTTATTGCTGCTGCATGCATAGCCATCTTTATTGCCTGCCTCGGGCTCTATGGCCTGGCGGCATTTTCTGCAAAACAGCGGGTAAAAGAAATTGGTATCCGTAAAGTTTTGGGTGCAGGCGTCGCGGATATCACTGCGTTGCTTTCAAAAGATTTCCTGTTCCTTGTGCTTATTGCAATTGGCATTGCAATACCTGTTGCCTGGTGGGCCATGCAAAAATGGTTGCAGGATTTTGCGTATCAAACTTCTATCAGTTGGTGGATATTTTTCGTGTCGGGGTTTGCGGCGATCGCCATTGCTTTGCTCACGATCAGCTACCAGGCCATCAAAGCTGCGCTTGCCAACCCGGTAAAGAGTTTAAGAACTGAATAAGATTTATTTTGAATTTTGAATTTTGAATGGGGACGTTGTTATTTCCGTTCCAATTTTTTGCAAACTCGTAATAACTTAATTCGTAATTCGTAATTCATAACTCATAATTCGTAATTCATAATCCCTCATTCTCCATTTCTCCACACCAGCTTCGCACCTGTGTAATTTTTTTACCACTTTCCCTGGTTTCTCCCTTCGATTAGCTTTCATCCTTGATGGCATGATTTTCTAATATTGAATTCTTGTCCCCCCAACAAAGTTCAACTACTTTAACTCTAAAATAATGGCTGACCAGCGCGCCGATTCAAATCCGGTATCGATTAAAGTTTTCGAAGAAAAAGCAACAGTAGATAAACAAGTTGTAGAGAAAGGTGCAGTGCGTATTTCCAAGAAAGTTCATCAAAATGACGAGCCGGTAAATGTTTCAGTAAGGTCTGAAGAGGTAACTGTGGAAAGGGTTTCCATGAATAAATACGTTGATGTGGCACCGGAAGTCCGGTATGAGGGAAACACGACAATCGTTTCCGTAATTAAAGAGGTGGCTATAGTAGAAACGAAGCTGATGTTAGTGGAAGAAGTCCGTATCACTAAGAAAGTTCATACAAAGGACGAAATGCATAATATTCCATTGCGCCGTGAAGAAATTATAATTGATTCTTCAAGGGACAGTGATTAAATAGGTAACTAAGAAAAAAACAGAAGATATGAAAAAGACCGTTGTAGCCATTTATGCTAACCTTGAAGCCGCACAGGGAGCCGCGGATGATTTGCGGGATCAGGGTTTTACGAATGAACAGGTAGACGTTGCGACCGGCGATAGTTATGCGGAAGAAGATGAGAATGATAATTCAGTCGCCCGTTTCTTCAAGAATCTTTTCGGTAATGACCAGGACGACCGGCGCCACCACCGCTATACGGAGGTTGCGAAGAAAAATTCCATCCTCACAGTTTACCCGGACTCTGACGACCAGGCCGGTCTGGCAGCAGAAATCATGGACAATCATCAGCCCCTTGATGTTGACAAGCACTACGAAGATGATTATATTGATAGAAATTCAGATACAGGAGATAGAGGAGAAGTGGAAGTTCAGAGGAATAAAATTGTGGGAGATGATCATGACGATGTAAACTTTTCGCAAAACAGAGATTTTGCCAGGAAAGAAAATAACTCCGCAGTTGATGGCGAAATTGATAACGATGAACTGGTAGAGGAAGAAGGTAATAGAACCATCCCGGTAATGGAGGAGAGGATGCGTGTCGATAAAAAAAAGGTTCAAACCGGCGGCATCAGGCTTCGTAGCAGGATCATTGAAAAACCTGTAGAAGAAAATATTCGCCTGAGAGAAGAGCATGTGACTGTGCGCAGGAAGAAAGTAGACCGCGCCGCAACTGACGAGGAAATGAAACAGTTCAATAACTAAAAACTAAAGTAAAAAACGAATATCAAATGGCAGAATTAAACGTACAACCCAAAAAGAAAAGCTATGCATGGGTTTGGATAATGCTCATTCTCATAATTATAGCCGGTGGTGTTTATTGGTATATGAACTATTATAACAAAGATGCCACCTTGATACCAGAGAATAATAATTCCCTCGTTGTGCAGCCCGGCCGAATGGTCGTTGCCTGATAGAAACCTTTTTTATTACAATTTAAAAAAATACTAATGGCTGAGGAAAAAATAGTGCTCAATGATGATTTGAAAGAACTTAAATCCAGCGGATATGAAATGGCTGAAGGCGACCCTAATATTCGCGGCTGGAAAGTAAGAACCGATAATGACCTGGCTGTAGGAAAAGTGTCGGAATTACTCTTTGACATCCGATACAGTAAAGTAAGATACCTCGTGGTAGATGTCGACGGAAAGCCGCTGAACCTTCTATCACGAGACGTACTGGTGCCCATCGGGTTGGCAGAGTTGGATGAAAACAATAAGCTGGTGATGGTACCGGACTTGACAGTAGGGCACCTCGCCAGCCTCCCGGAATATAAGAAAGGAGAAGTTTCTTTTCATACCGAACGCGAAATACGCGGTACCTTTTTACCCGACGATCCTGATCGGATGAATAATCTTCGTGACAGGCTGGACACGGATGAAGACAGGGAGAAGTTTTACAGTAATGAACTTTACAGTGACCGAAAATTTTACGGTCGCAGACAATCCGACGGAGAATTCGACACAGATGCAGAGGACTTGGATTCCCAAAGGAAAAAGGTGGACCTGGACGATGACGGTGTGGATGACAGAACGAATCTTCGTGATCGTACGCGGGATTTGAACAATGATGGAATCGATGATCGCAGTGAAGTTCGAAACAGGAAACGGGACAGCGGCGATGAAGAGGTGGGCGACAGATCTGAAATTCGGAATCGCACCCGCGACCTCGACAAAGATGGAATCGACTATGAGAACGAAGTTCGAAACAAGAAAGTGGATACCGATGATAACATTGCGGACGACGGGACTGACGTTCGGAATCGTACCCGTGACCCTGGCAATGATGAAAGCGTTGCTGTAGAGGATCAAAGCAAAGAGAGAGAAAGATCAGGCACGGTGCAAAATGGTGGATTTGCGCCTTTCCAGGAAGGTGTAATAGAAATCAAAGAACATAAAGAAGTGCCTGTGGTTAATAAAGAGGCCCGCGTGGTTGAAGAAATTACTGTCGAAAAGGATGTGGACGAACGCTCAGAGCGTGTAAGCGACTCCGTTAGGCAGACGAAAGTGGATATCGAAAAGATGCGCAAAAGCGATCTTGACGATTAAGCCAGGTTAGTTTTTAGTCAGTACCCTTTTTTATTATAAATTGCTAGCATTACAAGGCAGAAACCTTGCAACAAAAAGTCTCCGGTTTTCCGGGACTTTTTTGCTTTTACACGTGTACTTGTGATCGCTTAACTGTTCACTATCGAACACTTTTCAGTCTCGCTGAAAAAAAAATCTGTTGAATACCAGCAGGATAGCTCCATGGTACGGACCTTGGAACAAGTGAAAAGCTATAAAACCTGTCAAACTTTTAAAATAAAAAAAATTACCATGAAGCAGTTAGTTCTATTTTTCCTCGTAACCTTCTGTTGCTGTTCAATTCCTACTGAAGCACAAGATGCCAAAGCCTACATGTCAAAAAAGTTTAGCGCGAATGTAAAAAGTGTGCAGGCTGAAACCACTGGTGGAAATATTTCCGTGTTTGCCGCAACTGGCCAGGCCCGTGTGGACGTGTTTGTGAATGCAAATAACGGTTGGAGAAATAAACTCAGCGAGGAAGAAATTTCAAAAAAACTTGACGAGGATTATGCAATAAATATTGCTGAGGCCGGTGGCAATATCACCGTATCTGCCAAATTTAAACATCGCATTAATGACTGGAAAAAATCGCTGAGCATTTCCTTCAAAATTTATACGAATAAAAACACCGTTGCAGATCTTCGGACCAGCGGCGGTAATATTGAATTGGATGGCCTGGCGGCAGATAAAAAGTTTCAAACGAGTGGAGGCAACATGGTGCTTCGCAACCTGAGCGGCAGAACAAAAGGATCCACCTCTGGCGGTAATATTATTTTGTCAAACTCTGCTGACCAGTTGAAGCTTACAACAAGCGGGGGAAATATTGAGGCGGAAAGTTCAACAGGCGAAATTGATATGTCAACTTCCGGTGGTAATATCCGCGTGCACAATTTGAAAGGCAAGGTGGCAATCTCCACGAGTGGTGGCAATATCAAAGCAGATAATATAGGCGGAGAACTTGCAGCAAATACCTCCGGTGGCAACGTTTCCCTCCAGGATCTCGATTGCTCTTTGAAGGCTGGTACCAGTGGTGGTAATATCGACATCAGCATGAAAGGAATCGGTAACTATGTAACAGTTCGTAATTCCTCGGGAAAAGTGAACCTGGAAATTCCGCGCAATTCGGGCGTCGATTTAATGCTCAGGGGAGAAAAGATCAGCATTCCATCTATTAATAATTTCAAAGGAAGTATGGAAAAAGATAAAGTGAATGGCTCATTGAATGGAGGCGGCGTGCCTGTAAAGGTGGATGCCGGAAGCGGTAACATCAATATTGCATTCAACTAATTTGTTCAGGGCCTAAAGAAGTTAATTTAAGATTTGTTTTTAACCCCGGCGTAGTCAACATTCATGTATATACTTCCCGGGGATTATTTTAGTTTACCCGAAGGCCGTTGGCAGAAACATAGTGTCTGATGCCCTCGAGAACACCATTCGCCAACGGCTTCTCAGCGAAATAAACGTAGCGGTTTTTTCGAAGTTCTTCCAGCTCCGGGCTGTAGTTGGAAACGACAATTCCTTTAGCCTTACCCGTTAGCATATCTTTATCATTGCCACTGTTGCCGGCAGTGATAAAATTTTCCAGTGGCAGTTTCCATTTGTAACTCAGATACCGAACAGCGCTGCCTTTGCTGGCGCGAAAGGGCAGGATGTCCAGGTATTTATTGTCTGTAAGTAATACTTTAGCTCTTAACTTCTTATCGTCTAAAAATTTATATAAGTTAGCAAGTTCATCCTCCTCAAATTTTTCCGTAACGTAATAGCTAAGTTTAAATTTCCACTGCGCTTTTTCTTCTTGTATCCGAATGCCGGGAAAATCTTTCAATGCATTTTCTAAAGCTTTTCGCTTCCATTGGTAATCAATGTGGCTTTCATATCCATTATCAGGAAGAAACTTTTCAGTGTAATAGATTTCAGAACCGGCGGAGCAAATAAAAACATCCGGCGATGGGAACTTGAATTTTTTGAAAGCTTCAGCGGTGATCTCCCTGTTCCTTCCGCTTGCTACACCAAATACGACATTTTTATGATGCTCGTCCATCCATTTTTTGAAGCTGTCAAGGCCGGGCGCTTCTTCTTCATCTACCAACGTGCCATCAAGGTCACAGATAACAAATGTTTCCGCTTTCCCCAAACGTTTTCCATAAGCCGTCTTATGTGTCTTTACCGTTTTCGACTTCTTATCAACGAGCGAATCCAGCGCTTCAACATAGGCATCGGCATGCGCCTTCCAGGAATACAATTGGTTCACGCCGCGGATACCATTGGCTGAATATTTCTCCCACAAAGCCTGCTCTGATATTACCTTCTTGAGGGCATCTGCGATGGCCACCGGGTCTTCTACATCCACTAACAATCCATTTTCGCACTGCTCAAGTATTTCTTTCGGCCCACCCGTTGGCGAAGCAACTACCGGCAGGCCGCAGGCGGCGGCTTCCACTACGGTCAATCCGAAATTCTCTCCCGGTGTGGCATTTACGAACACCCCTTTTCTCCTGGCAGCTACGCGGTAGATCTCCGGCACTTCCAGCCTTGGGTCATTTTTTTTTGGCAACGCCATCTTTCCGTACAAGTCATATTTATCCAGCAGCAGGAGTAGGTTGGTAAGTATATCCTGTTCATCGGCCGGCATCTTGGTGATGTCTTTTCTCACGCCGGCGAAAATGGCCAGGTTGGCCATCGCCTGTAGTTCCTTATCCTGTCCGTAGCTTTGAATGATCATCTCAAAGTTTTTCCGCTTATCGGCGCGGCCAATCGAAAGGATCAATGGCTTGGCAGGATTGAAAAGGAAACGCTCGATGTCAGAGTTCACGCGGTACAGCGCCTGCTCCTGCTCAATCGTCATGGTGAACGAGGGCATGTCAAACCTGTAAAAAGGGTAGAAAACTTCCGTGTTTACGCCCGGAGGAATCACTACAAATCTTCCGTCGCCCCGTGGCTTATACATGCTGTAGTGCGTATCTATTTCATGTTGGGTACTCACTATGATCACATCTGCTTTCACCAACATCTCTTCCTCTGCCGCTACACGCAGGTGCATGTTAAATTTTTCGTTGATCTTTTCATTGCTCCAGCCCTTCTCCAGCAATATATTTTGCTTGTTCCTGCCGAGCGAATGCGAAGTAGCTATTTGGGGGATGCCATACACTTCACTTATCTGCCCTGCAAGATAGTTTCCATCAGCATAATGGCCGTGAGCTATGTCAGGAAAATCATCTTCTTTCTCAATGAAGCGGATTGTTTTATCAATAAATTCATCCAGGTAATCCCATAGCGATTCTTTTTGACGGTAAGTGTTACCACCACACGTCACCCGCACGATACGGGCTTTTTCATTTACTATTTCTATTTCGTCTTCGTAGGAAGATGACACTCGCTTGTCCTGGATCCTTCTTGTGAAGAGATCAACCTTTCTAATCTTCGGGTGTTGGGACAGATTTTCCAGCAATTCGAGCACGTATTTAACCTGTCCCCCGGTGTCCTTATCTCGTCCAATTTCCGGATCAGCGTATCGTATCAAGCCATGAGGACTGAACAGCTGGATATAATATCCCTTCAGTTCATTTTCACTTTCCTTCATGCCGCAAAGTTAAATCAATCGAAATAAGTGCATGGAATTTGTAGATTTGGCGCAATCAGAAATAAACAATTTATGTACTCGGGTTCTGGCTTTAGCGATTGGGAAATTGGCGACATCACGGTGATCATTCATGAAGGGGAGTATCATCTTTTTCATTTGATCATTCCCAACCACGATTACATTGCACATGCCGTATCCGATGACGGCATCTCCTGGCGAAGGGTAAATAATGCCTTGTTTGTCGGGCATCCCGGCGAATGGGATGACGATATGTTGTGGACCATGGATGTCATAAAAAATGGGCATTTATTTAAAATGTATTACACCGGCTTGCAGCGAAAAGACCGCGGTGTAATCTCCAGGCTGGGGCTGGCAGAGTCCGCTAATCTTATCGACTGGGAAAAAAGACCGGGCGGCATGTTTCCCATTGAACCAAAAGGTGTGTATTATGAAACATATCAGAGCAATCCCCGGACCTGGCTCAGCTTTCGGGACCCCTTTTATTTTGAACATAACGGGGAAGAATACCTGATCTTTTGCTCACGCACAATCCATGGCCCCGTCTCCCGCCGGGGTTGTGTAGGTATCGTAAAGATCACAGGTGGCAAGGCGCAACTGATGCCGCCGCTTCTGTACCCCATGGTGTACGACGATATTGAATGTCCGTGCATTTTCAACCTGAACGGTTACTACTATATTCTTGGCTCCATCCGCGAGGACATTAAAGTGCGCTATTGGTTTTCGCCGGAATTCATGGGCGAATACCATTCTTTTCATGCTGATTTATTACTGCCGCAGGGCAACTATGCTGCACGGGTGGTGCGTGATGGTGAACACCTGCTTATTTATAACTTCTTTTCTGCGTATGGAAGAATTGATGCCCATCGAGTGTTGCCGCCGCCAAAGCAGTTAGATACAGATGCAAAAGGCCGGCTGTTGCTCAAAAGTTATTACAGGTGGGATCAAATGGTAAAAAGAACGGTGGTGCAAAATGATTTTGGTCCGATCAGGCATTCGCTTGATAATCCCACCGCATCATCCGACATTACCGGTGATAAGTGGACGTGCAGAAGTGAGAGTGGTTACGAGTTCTTTTATTTTAAAAAGCATTCCGACTCTTATATCTGGGAAGGCCTACTGGCTGTGGAAGGCTTGGGAAAGCTCGGTTTGGTTTGTGACCTGGATGAAGAATCAAATGGTTATTTTATTTCCCTTGATGTTGTGAATGGCCTGGTGCAAATAAGAGCCTGGGGTTTTAATCCACAGAACGCAAAGCAAAATTTTGTTTTCAACAATATCCAGTCGGGCACTTTCAAGACGAATGGTGAAACTTCCTTTGCTTTCCGGCTGATTAGGTTTGGGAATTACATTGAGCTTTCACTCGATGGTGTTGTTCAACTTACACTGATGGATTATACCTATTCGGGCAGCGGACTGGGGCTTTACTCTTCTTCTTCGGTTATTTCATTGCAGAAGTCAGTTTTCAAAGTGTTGCCTGATCCCAGGGAAGAGTATGTGAACGCCGATGAGATCCCAAAACTGAATTAGAATGCCCGGAATAAAAACCGGGATAATTATCCTGGCTTAAATTCATCGCTGACGCTTATGCAAAATTCCGGAGAGGTAATATGTAAAAATTGTGGTAATCATTTCACAGGAAAATATTGTAATGCATGCGGTGAGAAAGCATACAACGAATATGATAAACACATCCTTCATTACTTTGAGGATGCCGTTCATTTCATCACACATTTCGAAGGGACTTTTCTCACGACCTTAAAAACGCTCTTTACCAAGCCGGGGAAATTGTCTGAAGATTATTGCGCAGGCATCCGGAAAAAGTATTTCCGGCCACTTCCTTTTTTTCTCATGCTTGTAGTTTTATACTTGCTGTTTCCGGCTTTTGAGGGACTGAATATGCGACTTCAATTTTACAACAATATGCCGCTGCTGGGTAATATGATGGAACATAAAATTTCAGCTCTCATGACAGCGAAAGGATTAACGTTCGAAGAAGTTTCGGAGGCTTTTAAAATAAAAGCAGAAAAGATTGCCAAGATTTTGCTGATTTTGCTCATTCCCGTTACAGCCATTTTTTTGTACTTCTCAACTTCAAAAAGGCGGCCTTACTTTTTTGATCAACTTGTGTTTGCTACAGAGATCAATATCATCTACCTGATGTGGGGCTTCCTGATCTTACCAATTTTACTCACCCTGATTATTTGGGTAATGCGAATCTTTCATGCAGAAATCTCTTTTAAGGATTCTATTACAGGTGTGCTGATCTATTTGCCAATGATCTTTTATATCGCTTTTGCCATCAAGCGATTCTACAGGTTTAAAATTTTTATCACGATACTGCTCACCCTACTTATTACCTTTCTTCACATTACGGTCGTGCTTTGGATTTATAAAATTCTCCTCTTTTTTATCACCACAGCCATGCTCTAAATCATACGGATGGAAACTTATTCCGAAAGCACCAGGATAGTGCGACAACTAAGTGACTTTTACGAAGAAGACAACTGGGTCACTGAAAATTTTAAACAGAAAGTTCTTTCCATTTCGTCAGGCGATGCACTGCGTAACGTGAACGGGCACACGCATGCTATCGCGGCGCTGGTAGCACACATGTATACCTGGCGATATTTCGTTTTGCAAAAGTTGACGGGCAATGATAGTTATGATATCAAAGACAACTCTGAAGACGATTGGCCAATCGTTGAAGACTGGCATAAACTCACGCAGGAATTTGATGATTGCCACCAGGCCCTTATTAAAGCAATACGAAGCTTTCCGGCCGACCGGCTTGATGACATAGTGCCGCTTCGCCGCTACACATTCTCCTATCTTATAAATGGTATACTTGAACATGATTTTTATCATAGTGGGCAGATCGGTTCAATCCTCGCCGAAATAAACAGGCAGTCATCGTAAGCTCCCGATCGGGTCGCTTCATTTATTTTCAGATTTTGCACTGGATCCCGGAAACTCCAAAGGGAAGTTTTACTGCAGGCAAAGATTTGTTTGTCTGCAACCGCACCACGATTTTGAATCTTATTTTATTCCCTTTGTCATTAGGATATTATTTCTTCGGAAGAAAAAATGCGGGCTAAAACAAAGGGGTTTTCCGGTGTGGTTTTGCCGCATCCTTGTTAATTTTGATATATGGAAAATAGCCCCTACACTACCTCGCCCCGACTTAGGTTGATGTTGCCTTATTATTTCAAAAAAATTGGTGTAGCCATAATTCTTGTCACTGGTTTAATCCTTGTGATGCTAAAGATAATGGGCTATCAGTTTAATGCTGAGAGACACATTAGTTACAAATTAATTTCCCAGGCGATCTTTTTTTTTGGGGCCTTCATCATTGCACTTTCACATGACAAATTCGAAACGGAGCGCTCAAATCGGATTCGCCTGCAGAGCTTAGCTATTAGTGTTTTATTTGGCATCATGGACACATTTTTTGCTCCGTTCATTTCCCTCGTCATCGACGATCCTCTCGAAATGCCCACGGCCCCGGATCTCCTGGTTCAAATGGTATTCATATATATTCTTATTTACTTCTGGAGTAAGCCCAGGCCGAAGAAAGCTCAACCTTAGATGATCCTCCTGGTATTTTGCAATTGTTATAAATAATTTGCAATGCTAATGTCCGTTGTCCATTTCTGCAGCCTCACATCTGATCCTCTTCGCAGCTGCAATTCTACCTATCCTATCAACTGGTATGCCGGAGTATGATTTTTGTCATAACGGACAGATCGGTTTAGTACTTGGGGAGATAAACAGACAGTCGTAATCCTTTCGGAACCTGACACAGAGCTGATGTTAGATTTTTCAGCCCCTCGTTTGCAAAGTCTTCTTTTAGTCGGATTGTTATAAAAGTCTTGAATCCCAAAAATAATCTTCTGTGCGTACCAAGCTAACTTTTATGTGAAAGGCTGGGTGTTCAGCATTAATCATATAATTATATTCTAAGGGAATCACAGCAGAAGGAATTTTTAAAATCAGGGAATCTTGCATATTGTACCAGCCTGAACCAATTTTTTGTAAAACCGAGTATGCAGCAAAAGATCTCCAATTGGAAGGCAGATCTCCAATTTTGATTTGTTTAATTAAATAGTCGTCGTCGGCAATTGATATGACCATTACTTTATATGGTAATGCAGGCTTTACAGCACCTTTATGCACTACCAATTCTAAAGAAGATAATGAACGTGAAGATCCAGTGTATAAAACAAGTTGTCCTTTCAAATTCCATCTATTAGCACTGCCGGATGATGATAATGAGTTTGAGTATTCTTCTCTTGAAATTCTGAATACTTCCATATTTAAACATTGTCGCCATACTCCATAGCTGTCAGTCTATCATCGACAAACCTTATACCTGTTATTGTATTTAAGAAAGAGGCTGGATATTTGTTGTCAAAATAAAAACTTTCATGATTTAGCCAACTATCAAATTCCTTTACAGTTCCAAAAATTTCTACCCCGTGCTTAATTAAGGATAGCAACAAGAGTACTTGTTCTTTGACATTTTCCTTAAATACGCTTTTGGGCTTTTTGTACTCTCTAAATGTTTTAACGCTAATATTTAACCAGGCAGAAATAACATCGTCGTTAAACTGCGTATAAGTTTTTATTGCATCAACATGCTTCCAATTAATATCAGTAGCGTAAAGCAGGTGTAAGATTTCGCTATCATTAATATGGCGTGGTACACTTTCTAAAATAGCATTTTCAAAATTCTTTTTTGCGGTA
>JBBQSI010000015.1:0-16953 GCA_038213975.1 Chitinophagales bacterium | reverse complement strand
AGACAAATTCATGTGGCTTCAGGGAAGGCAGGTCTGGTGCTTCAGTTACATGTACAACAATGTAGAAAAAAACCCGGCATGGCTTGAGATAGCACTTCACGGGGCTGCGTTTATGGAGAAACATGGCAGAGACGATAAAGGGAACTGGTATTTTTCATTAACTGCAGATGGACGTCCACTGGTGCAACCATACAATATATTCAGTGACTGTTTTGCCACAATGGCTTTCGCCTCACTTTACAAGAGTGTTCCGGAAGAACGGTACAAGAAAATTGCTCTTGATACTTTTCAGAATATTCTCGCTCGTCAACATAACTGGAAAGGGATTTATAACAAAGCATACCCGGGAACAAGGACCTTGAAGAGTTTCAGTCTGCCAATGATACTCTGCAATCTTTCCATTGAGATGGAGCATCTGCTGGGAACCGAAAGAGTGAATGAATATATTCCAGGAATAATCCAAGAGGTAATGGAGGTTTTTTATAAGCCGGATCTTGGATTGATCCTGGAGAACGTTTACGAGGATGGAAGTTTTTGTGATTCATTCGAAGGTCGGCTGGTTAATCCGGGTCATTCGATCGAAGCCATGTGGTTTATTATGGACCTCGGGAAGAGAATTGGTGATGAGCATCTAATTGAACAGGCTTGTGATATCATGCTCAACACCCTTGAATTTGGATGGGATGAGGAATATGGAGGAATATTTTATTTCCGCGATATCAAAAGTAATCCTCCTCAACAACTGGAATGGGATCAAAAGCTGTGGTGGGTACATGTAGAAACGCTCGTGGCACTTGCAAAAGGATATGTTCTGACGGGTAATGAACGATGCCGCGAGTGGTTTGAAAAGGTTCATGATTATACCTGGAAACATTTCAAAGATTCCGAACACGCTGAATGGTTTGGCTATCTGAATCGCCGTGGAGAAGTGCTTCTTACGGCAAAAGGCGGAAAATGGAAAGGATGTTTTCATGTTCCACGGGCCCTATACCAGGTATGGACTACGTTGAAAAAAGACCAACGCATTTCTGATATAAAGTAGCCATGATATTTAATGAGCGAAACGAACGACCAAACGAACGTATTAAGACTTACTTCCTAACATAACAACTGACATTTATGAGAAAGCTCCTTCTTTTGCTTATGCTGTCCATTTCCGGCTTATGGACATTCGCGCAGCAGGTACTGGTAACCGGTAAAGTGACAAATGCTTCTGGTGAGCCCATCCCCGGGGCATCAATAGTAACGAAAGGTGGATCGAACGGGGTGGCAACTAATACTGCCGGGGAATTTAGTGTAAGTGCCACGAATGGTGCGAAGCTGGTCATTTCAAGTGTCGGATTTGTTCCGCGCGAGGTTACAGCAACCACAACTCCGCTTACAGTAATTCTGAGTTCTGATAATACACAGTTGTCTGATGTTGTTGTTGTAGGATATGGTACTCAACGACGAGCTGCTATCACCGGCGCTGTAGTTACAATAAAAAATGAAGCACTTACGAGGAGGCAGGTAGCAAGCACCAGTAACTTGTTACAAGGTCTTGCGCCTGGCGTAACTGTCCAGCAACAAAGCGGCCGCCCAGGTGCCGATGGTGCATCGATTCGCATTCGCGGAATCAGCAGTATAACGGCCGGTTCCGACCCACTGATCATCGTTGACGGAGTTGTTTCTTCTCTCGATAATATAGATCCGAATGCAATAGAAAGCATAAACGTATTAAAAGATGCCGCTTCCACTGCGATATACGGTTCACGGGCATCCAACGGAGTTATTCTTGTAAGAACAAAAAGGGCTACACAAATGGGGCTGAAAGTCAGCTACAACAACTTTGTATCAAAACAGGTAGCGACAGCGATCCCAGAGCGCACCTCAGCCATTGAACATATGGAACTTAGCAATGTTGCCGAAAGAAATCGTACCGGAAATCCTGCGGCCGCATTATATGCTGAGTCTCTTATTGAAAAATATAGAACTACAGCTCCAAACAACCTCGACGTAATTGATACCGATTGGCTGGATCTGCTGTTAACCAACAATGGATTGATGCATAACCACAACGTTCAGCTTATTTCAGGTGGTGAAAGAGTGAATGTGTTTACGTCAGTCACTTACATGAAGCAACAGGGACTCATCCAGAATAACAGTTTCGAAAAATATGATGTCCGATTCAACCCTGACTTTAAAGTGTCTGACAAATTTACCGTTAGCGGAATATTCAGTTATAATAACAGCAACATCATAAATCCATCAACCGGATCGCCAGAGTTCATCATCCGTCAGGCAATTGGATTGCCGGCAATTGGTGGTGGCAAATATGGAGAAGGGATGTATGGTACGGCCGGACAAACAAACAACCGGAATCCACTGGCAATGGCAGAAGCGGCCGGAACTTCGGAAAGAGAAGATAACACGTTCCTCACGAGAGCAGGCTTTAGTTATCGTCCCATAAAAAATCTGGAGATAGAAGCTTATTGGGCACGGGAAGTGAGAAGCCCTACAGCAAAAACATTTGTAAGGAACGTTGATATCTATCAACCAAATGTGAACACACAGGGCTATGATAAAATCGGGGTATGGCCGGGCAGCACTTCGCTCGGAGAGTCGTTCGCAAAAAACATTTACAAAACATATCTTGGACAGGCAACTTATAGCACCAAAATTGGAAATCATTATTTCAAAGCGCTTGCAGGCGCCCAGTCTGAATTGTTTACCAATTCTTTTTTTAGCGCTTCAAGAACCGGATTCATCAATCCGGATCAGCCTTTCCTGAACCTTGGCTCTGGAGCCAGGGACAATAATGCCGGAGCCAGTGAATTAGCATTGGCAGGTTTCTTCGGCAGGTTGAATTATAATTACAATGAGAAATATTTCCTTGAACTAAACGGACGTTACGATGGATCTTCCCGTTTTTCACAGGTTTTGGGTAAGCAGTGGGGCTTCTTTCCTTCGGCTTCAGCAGGATGGATTTTCTCCCAGGAAGACTTTTTTGACGGAGCTACCAACCTCATCAACTTTGGCAAATTAAGAGCTTCTGTCGGAACACTTGGAAATCAAAACTTCAGTTCATTTTATCCGTTTGATGCATTCTATGGACAGTCAGGGTACAGCAATCCTAACAATGGTACCAATGCTTATTTCAATAACGTCACAACGCTGGGTTACGCAATACTCGAATTTCCAAACAGGCAAATTGAATGGGAAAAGTCGAACCAATGGAATGTTGGATTAGACCTTGGGATTGCAAAGAATTTTACTGTTACAGCCGACTATTATGTTAGAACCCTGACAGATATGATTTTACGTCAGCCCCTTCCCGCATATGCAGGAGGAGCAACCAATCCGCTGATCAATGCTGGAAAGATGGAGAATAGAGGATGGGAATTGTCCTTGAACTACAGGAAGAAATTTGGAGATTTTGGAGTTGACGTTACGGGAATGATTTCAGACGTGGTTAATAACGTTACCAGCCTTGCAGGTAATCAGTTCCTCGACGGAGGTTCTCAGCGTACACAACAAGGACAGGCAATTAATTCTTACTTCGGATACCAGGCGCTCGGATACTTTCAGGATACCAACCAGATTAAAGGAGCTCCTGTTCAGTTTGGCACTCCTTTTAACTCAACCAATGCCGGAGTAGGCCCAAAACCAGGAGATGTGCGATATGCTGATATAAGCGGTCCTGCAGGAAAGCCCGATGGCATCATCGATGCCTTTGACCGTACCTTCATCGGCAACAATTTTCCCCGCTATGATTACAGCATTAACGTAAACCTGACCTACAAGAATTTTGATCTGAATATTTTCGGCCAGGGCGTTGGAAAGAGAGATAACTATCTCACCGGTACAGGTGCCGTGCCTTTTTCCAGTGTAGATTTTGCAGCGTCGTTATTGGAGATTCATAAGGATTACTGGTCGCCCTCGAATCCTAATGCATTGTTCCCTCGCCTGTTGCCGGCGGGTTCGGGCGGGAATAATTACGTGGCTTCCAACCTCTGGATCCGAAGTGCTTCCTACTTCCGTATAAAAAATGTGAATCTCGGCTACAGGCTTCCTCAAATTTTGTTATCGAGAGCGAAGATACCGTCTGCAAGAATATTCATAAGTGCATCGAATATTTTCACAATTACAGACAGCTTCGAGGGATTTGATCCGGAAATCAATAATCAGAATGCAGAATTCTATCCGTTAATGAAAACATTTACTGCCGGATTAAACGTCAACTTCTAACACTATCCTACAAACGAATAATCATGAAAAAGATACTTTTAATAACAATCGTGGCTGGTTTCAGCTTGTTATATGGGTGTAATAAATTTCTCGACAGAAAGCCGCTCGATGCCTCTGCGTCGTCAACCTTTTTAAGTAACGAAGCGGAAATGGATCTGGGATTAACCGGTGTTTATGCGAGTGCTTTTTGGGCAGTAGCCAATAACATCCCTTTGATGTATAGTATAGAATCTACAACAGATCTTGCGATCCGCAGAACAGGTAACCCCGAAGACCAGATTGCATTAGGTGATGCGGGACCTTTTTTGGTGTCAAACGGAATCACGGTGGTTGCCTGGAACCAGGAGTATAAACTGGTTGCAAGAGCTAATCAGCAATTGGAAGGTATGAAGCTCGGAGAAGCGAATGTTGATCCGAAGACTTACGGCCGAATACGGGCTGAAGTACTGGTTTTGAGAGCATGGGCTTACTTTCATTTGATGTCGCAATTTGGTGACGTTCCATATTACCGGGAGCCTTTGGAAGCAGTTGAAATTTTCACACTCTCAAGAACTCCGGTTGCTGCGATAGTGCCGGACATGTATAAAGATCTTGACGAAGCAGTGACCTTATTCGATGCAGCGGGAACGCAGGCTGTGCAGGCAATGGGTAAAGTAAACAAAGGAGTTGCTCTTGGAGTGAAAGCTAAACTGGCACTACTGATACAGGATTTTGCTACTGCGGCTGCGGCTACCAAAACAATAATAGACGGTAATCAATATGCACTGAACCCGAGTTATACTGATCTGTTTATGCTCAGTGGTCAGCGAGCTAATACTGGTCGTGAGATCATGTTCCTTCAAACCTATCCGACCGACATCCTGGACCCTCAAAATTGGTTAGCCGTTATTACGATACCAAGACAGGTAGGAACTTCACAAAGCAGCCATTTTCCCTCCCAACAACTGGTTGATAAATTTGAAACGAAAGAGGGTAAAAGAATTGATCAATCGAACATATATGATCCTTCCAAACCTTCTGTCAACAGAGACAATCGCCTGCGCTGGACGGTTTACCTTCCTGGCGACACCATGGTGCATAACACAGCCAAAGCTCCGTCTCTCCCGTATGTACAACCGAAAGAGAGAACGATTTATAATATCCACACCAATCAACGCTTCAAGTGGAATTGGAATACGAATAAGTTTGATACGCTTGCGAATAATATCGACTGGATTGGCTATCTAACCAGCCCATGGTTTGCCGGAGCTACGGGCTCTGCCGGGGGAGTAGGATATATCTGGAGAAAGTATGTTGATTCAACGCAGTATTCATGGGAAACAAAGACTGGGTACATACTCATGCGGTATGCAGAGATCCTATTAACGTATGCGGAAGCAAAAATTGAATTGAACCAAATAGATGGAACCGTTACCGATGCGATAAACCTTGTAAGAGCAAGAGCTGGTCAGCCTCCCGTCAATGGAACGCAGGCAGAACTCCGGCAGATCGTAAGAAGAGAGCGTGCGGTTGAATTCGCGGGTGAAGGTTTGCGACTGTACGACTTGCGGCGTTGGAATCTTGTAATAGAAGCCATGAATGGCCCAGTAGTTGGTGCAGCTAAAAACCCCGCCGACGTTCCGGAAATTCCAGTATTTAATGTGAACGACGTACCGAATTACACGAATAGTATATCGAAAAGAATTTCCACCAGAGGGCAAATAAGAAATAATACAGAAAAGCACAAACTATGGCCAATACCGCAGGGGGAACTGGATAAAAATCCAAATCTTACTCAAAACACGGGCTGGTAGATATTTAAAAGGATTCGATGAACTATTTGAAAGTAGCTGTCCCTCCAAACCAGGGGCAGCTTTTTTTATTTTGCCTGACACTCTTCCCTGGGCAAATTGATGCACTGCTAAAATGCTTGTTCGCACCTAACCAGAAAGCGCAAGAACGTTTCGTTCCTGCCTTCGTAACCATGAATGATATCTGGTCAATTACGATCTTCCTATAATAGGTTCAATAAAAGGAAGGTCTTCTTCCGATTTAGGTTTTAAAAAATCGAGGTCGCAGCCTTCATCTGCGCCTAAAACCTCTTGAATAAACAATTTCGGATAACCACGCCTGTGTTTGCTCACCGGCGCCTGCCACAACGTTTTTCGTTTGCTCATCTCTTCATCTGTAATTTCCAATATTAGTTTCCGGTTGGGCACATCAAGTGTTATAAGGTCGCCATCTCGTACAAAGGCCAGTGCCCCGCCTGAAGCGGCTTCAGGCGATATGTGTAAAACAACGGTGCCGAAGCTGGTGCCACTCATCCGTGCATCGCTGATGCGAACCATATCTGTAACGCCCCGACTGCGCAGTTTTTTTGGTATCGGGATCATACCCCACTCGGGCATGCCTGGCACGGCTTTCGGACCAGCGTTGCGCAACACCAAAACAGCATTTTCATCAACCTGTAAATCTTCTACATCAATTCGGTTAAGCAGATCATCATAGTTTTCAAATACAACTGCAATGCCTTTATGCACCAGTAAATGAGGTGATGCTGCGGCCACTTTAATTACCGCACCTTTCGGCGCAAGATTTCCGTAAAGCAAGGCGATTGTAGGAGCAGCAGTTACTGGTGCTTCGGGTTTTTTAATCAGTTGTTCCTGTTTTACTTCGATACCTGCTAACAAGGTTTTCAAATCTTGTCCCGTGTACGTTTTTTGGCTTGTATCAAGCAATGTATCCAGTGCTTTCATAACAGCCGGCACACCGCCGGCATCGTTAAATTCATCTATTAAATATTCGCCGGCTGGCTGAACGTTGGTAATGCAGGGAACTGTAGCCCCTACCTGATTAAATACATCCGGATAAAGTGAAATATTTAGTCGCCCGGCTATAGCGGTAAGGTGTATAATAGCATTTGTAGAACCGCCTAATGCCATGCAAACCGCTACGGCGTTTTGAAAAGCGGCCAGAGTTAAAATTTCCGAAGGCCGAATGTTCTCGTGCACCATAGCAACAATGCGTTTACCGGCCTCTATATTTAGCACAACGCGTTTTTCGCTGTCAACCGGCAGTGTACTCAATCCAAGCGGCATTATACCAAGCGCTTCTAATATACCATTCATGGTAGAAGCCGTGCCCATTGTATTGCAGGAACCAAAACCGCAGCTCAGGGCTTTACCAATTTCTTCCCATTCGTTATTATCTATACCTCCTGTGCGCAGTTCATCCCAATATTTCCATAGGTCGGTACCGCTGCCCAGTCGCTGCTGCTTATGAATGCCTACTTTTTTTGGACCGGCATTTAATTGAATGGCCGGAAGATTAGCACTTACAGCACCCATTAGTAATCCGGGAACTGTTTTATCACAATTGCCCAGTAGCACTACACCATCTATCGGGTATGAACGCAGGTTTTCTTCCACATCCATTGACAATAAATTGCGGTACAATCCGGCGGTGGGTTTCATTAGTTCTTCGCCCAGCGTAATGACCGGAAACTCAAGCGGAATGCCCCCTGCTTCCCGAACGCCGCGCTTCACATCCTCCGCAACAGAACGCAAACTCATATTGCAGTTGTTCAATTCTCCCCAGGTGTTGGCAATTCCAATCACTGGCTGACCATTATACATATCCATGTCGATGCCCGAAGCACGTAAAGCGCCCTTATGCAACAAACCCGTTTCATTGGAACCGTAAAACCATTTATGACTTCGTAATTGCAGCATAATTTCTTGCCCCTGACCTGGGTTTTGAATTCTGTTTATATTCCCAAATTGTAATTACAATAGTACTAACCAAAACCATTAAGCCACCTGCAATGGACAAGGCACTTAGCTTCTCATTCAAAAAAATCGCAGCTATAGGTAATCCAAAAAAGGTAATAAGGAAATTAGATAAGCTAACCTGAATGGCTTCAAGATTTTTGAGCGCTGTAAAAAACAATATCATTGACAAAAAATTATGGAAAATAGTGAGCAGCGCGAGCCCCGTCCAGGTGTTGGCGGTAAAAGTAGAAAAGCTCTTTAAAACATTTCCTTCGTAATACCAAACGAACGGAAAAAGCAGGACCACCATAAAAATGTAAGTATAAAAAAGCATCTCCATTTCTGTATACTCCAATGCAATTTTTTTACAGATGGTATTGTAAAAACCGCTGCCCAGAACACCCGCAAAAATCAATAGATTACCTACCAGATAAGTAACTCCAAAATCTGTACTGGTTATATCTTTTAACGAACATAGAATGACTCCTGTAATGGCTATCGCAAAACTGACCCATCTGAGCCGGTTCATTTTTTCCTTTAAAAAAACTACTGCCAGTAAGGCGGAAACTACCGGCAGTGTAAGACTTATAATAGCTCCGTTACTGGCCGTTGAACTTTGTGTGCCGATTGTTAGCAGAACTTGTGCCGGAAACTGGCCCAACAAGGCAAGCACGGCAAATATTTTCAAATCGGCCCATCTTCTTTTTTTGTTCCTCTTTACATCTTTATAAACAAACGGAACCATAAAGAGCGTTGCCAACACCATTGGAATAAACACTGTACTGAATGGGCCTATCTGATCCTGGACCAACTTAATACAGGTAAATTGCAAGGCCCACATCAGGTTGCAGGCAAATAAAGCGCCCCAGGAAATTACAGATTTCTTCATGCAAAATGTAGGTTAAGTACTCGCTGTGCTATTGTTTCAAACTTGATTTAGTAAACAATAGTAGGAAAATTTCGTTTACTAATTTTAAATTTAAAGTAAATCAATAGATTTATACTTTTAAAAACAAACAGGATAATGGTCAACCGAAAAAGATTTGAAAATAAGCACATATTGATCACCGGTGGTGCCCGGGGCATTGGTTTTGAAATTGCCAGGCAATTTGGAGATGAAGGCGCTGTTTTGTCGCTGTTGGATTTTAATAAAGAAGATTTAGGCAGGGCTACTGAAGAATTAAAAAAAAATGAAATCGCAGTTTATCCCTACCTGGTTGATGTTTCTTCAAAAAATAATGTTACTGAAGCAATAACACAAGCCGATGCTATTAAACCTATAGATGTATTGATTAATAATGCAGGCATAGCTTCTGAAACCCCGTTTTTAAACATCGAGGAGCAAGAGTGGAAAAGAATAATTGATGTAAATCTCACCGGGATGTTTTTTGTAGCGCAAGCCGTTTGCAGGTTTATGGCTTTAAGACAAAAAGGCGTGGTTGTAAATATGAGCAGCAAGAACGGAATGGACGGAGAGTTCGGGTATGCGCATTACAATGCATCGAAGGGCGGCGTTATTATGCTTACTAAAACAATGGCCCTGGAACTAGCTCATCTGGGAATCAGGGTGAATGCTGTATGTCCCGGCTACATTCAAACACCTATGTCAATGGAAATTGATCCGCCGGAATTTACAGCGAACTTTGTTAAGCAATACATTCCGTTAAACAGGCCGGGAAGCGTGGAGGAAGTGGCACCCCTGTTTCTGTTTTTAGCCTCCGATGAAAGCAGCTTTATGACCGGACAGGTCATCGTTGCGGATGGCGGCCAATTAGCAGGACAAAAACCTGGAGTAGAACTATTATCAAAAATTTCTTGAGACAGATGCCTCCCTGCAATGTTAAAGACCACTGAAGTGTGTAGGGTTTAATCGGAGTCTAAAACTGCAGAAACTCCCCTTGAAAAATGAGCTACTAATGACTGCTCAGCTAATTTTAAGTTTTTACCTTTTAAAGCTTTTACAATTAGCCGGTGCTCTTTATCGGTTTGTTTATGGTCATCTAACGTGCTAAGGGCTTTACCAATTTTTTCATGAAATAACGGAATATGGCTGGCGATATACATCTGTAAAAGCTTTTCATTTTGTGCACACCTAATTAATGTTTCATGAAATTTCATGTCTGCTTCACAGGCGCCGCTAAAGTATCCCTGATCAGCCATCATTGTAAAATCATCACATATTTTTTCTAATTGCTTTATTTGTGATGATGTGATTTTTTGATAGGCCAAACGAATAGCACCAAGTTCCAATATCTCTCTTAATTCCCTGATAAGTTTTACATCTTCAATCGTCATAGGTTTTACAAAATAGCCTCCTTTTTCACGCACTATAAGTAGCCCCTCGCCTAATAGCCGGTTTAATGCTTCCCGTATAGCCATACGGCTAACCTGAACTTTTAATGCCCATTCGTCTTCCTTCAATCTCGTGTTAGCCGGTATCTGCCTTGTAAGAATTTTACTTCGTATTTCGTTATAGGCCTTTAATGACAGGGAATCTGTTTTCATAAATAATTATAGGCTTTCTATTGCATTTTATATTAATGCTATTCTCGAACTGCACAAATGTAAAATAATTAACGGTGAGGATGAGCACTGATAATGTGCAGGGTATTACGAAGAAAAAGGCTACCTGGTACTACAGCCAGAAAATATCAGATCTGTAAGTACCAGGAGAAAGCAGGGTGCCAAAAAACGCTGACCTAATTTATAAATCCTTTTAAATAAGAAAATATAATTTTTGTGAAAAAGTAAACAGAAAATGCTTAAAATTGTAAACATTAAATTTTACCTCAAAGATTATTCATTATGCCTGACCTCGAAATGCAAACAACTTCTGTTAATATTAGAAAGGAAGCCAGTGAATATATTGCAGGCGGTGTTGTATCACTCAACCGGAAAGTGGAACCTCATATTGTTTTTAAGAGAGGAAAAGGCAGTAAAATTTATGATGAGGAAGGCAGGGAATATGTTGATTATCATGCTGCATTTGCACCCTATTTGTTAGGCCATAATAACCAGGAAGTGAATGAGGCAGTGATAAGGGTGATTGAAGAAGAACGTTCACTATTTGGAAGCGGCACCACTGACCTTGAAGTAAGACTTGCCAAACTTTTATGCGAACTAATTACGTCCTTAGAACTGGTACAAATTACCAATACCGGTAGTGAGGCAACTGCGCATGCTATTCGTTTAAGCCGGGCTTATACGGGAAGAGAAGATATCATTCTGATACTCGGAGGATATAATGGATGGCATAATGATGTAGCCAGGCTTGTGATGCCCACTTTGCAACAAATAGGTCATCGTGTAAGCGGGGGCACCTATCCCTTTGTTGCATCCTCTGCCGGAATACCCGAAGGCGTAAAAAGCCGTATTCATGTAGTAAACTTTAATGATGCCGAATCGGTAGAACAGGTAATGAAAAAATATCCGGTTGCCTGTGTATTGACGGAGCCCGTTTTACAAAATACAGGTGTGGTACTCCCAAAACCGGGGTATTTACAAAATCTTATTAAGCTATGCGATCAATACGGGGCAGTATGCATCTTTGATGAAGTAAAAACCGGCTTCCGGTCTGCGTTAGGGGGGTATCAAAGTGTGGCTGGCGTAAGTCCGCACCTTTCGGTATTTGGAAAAGCAGTAGCCAACGGCTACCCATTAGGCGTTGTAGGAGGTAAAAAAGACATCATGCAGTTGTTTGATGCCTCTGATCCGGCAAAGAGGGTGTTGATGGCAGGTACATATAATGCACATCCGGTTAATACTGCTGCGGCTATAGCGACTCTGGAAATTTTACAGAGGCCCGAGGTGTACTCCTCGATCCATGACGTAAGCCAAACTTTGTACAGCGGCATGGAGATGTTACTTTCTGAAAAAGGCATCCCTTTTGTGCTGTCGCGTAACGCTTCTGCGTTTTGCACATATTTTATGGAGAAGGCTCCTGAGGATATTCACGACATTTTATACCATCATAATTTTGATTTAGATCTGCGCTTAAGAAAGGCGTTGATAGAGCAAGGCATTTATCATATACCTATTGCCTGTAAGCAGGGTTCCGTTAGCTATGCACATTCAAAAGAGGACATTAATGAAACCCTGAATCGAACAAGTGAAATATTAAAAACTATTTAAACATTAGCAGCATTAGAATAGCATGTAATGATTGCCAACCTTTCAATTAAACCTAAATTCTTGTATGATAAGAAATAACCACCGTAATCTGTTCATACTGCTCCTGGTTTTCTCCATTGGTTTTATTGCCATGCAGTCGAACAAGAAATTATCCCCTGTAAATATCATTCAGGAAGAAAATAAAAAGCCCGGCACATCCGACTGGCTAATTAACGTTCCATTTGATACCTGCAATTATCCCGACCATCAATTTTGCAGAAGAAAACAAATTGAAGGATACTGCTCTCAAACAAGTGTAAAAGGCGGCGATGAATTATCCATTTTTGTAAGTGCCGATCCTGAATCAGATTATTCGCTTAATATTTATCGAATGGGCTATTATGGTGGTAAGGGCGGCCGTTTAATGAAAACATTTATTAACCTGAAGGGGAAGCCCCAGGCTGTTCCTGAAGCCGATAAGCAATCTAATTTGGTTGAATGCAAATGGGATACCGCCGTTACTCTTACCATACCCAGAGAATGGGTAAGCGGAGTTTATATAGGAAAACTTGTGGCAAAAAATACGAACAGCCAGTCATATGTAATTTTTATAGTAAAAGATGACAGGAAAGCAGATTTTATTTTTCAGTGCTCCGACCTCACCTGGCAGGCATATAATCGCTGGCCCCAGTGGCATAGCATGTATGATGAAGGGCAAAAGCCCTGGGTAAATACCGATGGCGCAAGCATTTCCTTTGACCGTCCTTACAGCTTGTATGTAAATGGCTTGCCATCTGATTTTAATCCATTAAGCAATGGCAGCGGTGAGTTTCTTTTGTGGGAATACCCTTTATCTTACTGGATGGAAAAAGAAGGGTATGATGTTACGTATATTTCCAATATTGATACCCATGATGATGCAGCCAATCTTTTAAGAGCAAAAGGTTTTCTATCTGTGGCGCATGATGAATACTGGACAAAACAAATGTTTCAAAATGTATCCGCAGCACGTGATGCAGGAGTGAACCTTCTTTTTTTAGGTGGCAACTCACTGGATAAGGAAGTGTACCTGCAACCATCAACAGATAATAGAGCGAGCAGGGTGACAGGCCGTGTGAAAGAATTTACAAAAGAGCAGGATCTGATGGGCGCCTCCTCCTATGGGGTTGGCTATTCAAGCTTTGTTTGCAAGGCGCCGGATCACTGGTTGTATAAAAATACCGGCATGCAGCTCAATGATTCTATACAAGATTTTGTGGGATGGGAATATCATGGGTTGCCGGTAAGTTCCCAAAGAGATGTAACGATCCTGGCGCAGAATAAAATATATCCCAATAAATTCAAAGCTCCCAATGCGCCAGATCATACAGCTACTATTTACACCGCATCAAAGGGAAATTTTGTCTTTAATGCCGGAACCTGCTTTTGGAGCATGTTGCTTTCGATGCCGCCAGGGTACCAAAAGCCGGTATGCAACCAGGGAGAACAGGGGTATAAAGTAATGGACTTTTCAAAACCCGATCTAAGAGTGCAACAAATGACAAAAAATCTGCTGCAACAATGCATGACAAAAAAATCAAATTAAAAACATTCTTCAATGCCGAATAAGAAACATCAGGTATTAACAGTAGCTCTTAGTCTTTTTATTTCTTGTATATCCAATGCACAAACTGTTCAACGAAAAGCAAAAGATTCATTGGGTGGGCATAAGATTGTCAATGATGCGTCGGGAAAATTGCTATCATGGCATCAGCCTTCTGTACCGGGTGCAGCTTATGCCCATGTATCGGAGCTTGCCGCGGAATTTATTAAAAGCGGCACGCCTGTCGAACCCAAAACCGGCCTTCCCCTATACCTTGTTACCTGCTGTTTTGAAGGCCCGCATATGACAGGTGAAACTGCTTTTAAGGCAGGTAAAACGGGCGAAAACTGGATGCACAATCCGGCTATGGTGTATGCCGGTATGGTGTATAGTCTCGTAACAGGATACAGAGTGTTTTCAGGGGACAACAGCTATATCAAAATAGTGAAGGACATGTTGGATTACCAATTGAAGCACGGCACAACACCCCCTGGCTGGGTATGGTCCAATGTTCCTTATGCAAGCAGCAATCCCTTCGAGAAGGAGTATTATGGTGCAACCAAATGGGAAAATGATGGCATGCGTGGTGATGGACTACATGGCATTGAGCCCGATAAAGTAGGTGATCTAGGTTTTGCTTACCTCCTGTTTTATGAGACAACCAATGATACAACGTATCTGAATGCAGCCATCAATTGTGCCGATGCCCTCGCAAAAAATGTTAAGGATGTTGGTGGTGATTTGGCCTATTTTTCGGGAGTGCAAAACAAACATTCGCCCTGGCCTTTCCGGGTAAATGCAAGGAACGGAATAGTAATTGATGAATATTGTTCACAGGTTATTGACCCTATCCGGTTGTTTGACGAATTGATCAGGATTCAACATCACACTGCTTTAGACACTGCAAGAGTGAATGCTTATACAAAAGCCCGCAATATTGCCTGGAACTGGCTGTATTCAAAAGACGGCCCGATGAAAACATATATTTGGAATGCATATTTTGAAGACATTCCCAACGATCCTGATCGCTCCAACAGAAACCAGGTTTCCCCATTGGAAACAGCAAGATATTTATTGAAGTATCCATCATTCGACAACAATCTTGATATTAATGTACCGGCACTTATAAATTGGGTGGAAGCTGCTTTTGGAACAGAAGACATGGATGCCATTAAAGAACAAACCTGGTGCTATGTACCGATGGGAAGCCATTCGGCTCGATTTGCTTCTTTATGCGCACTCTGGTATGCAAGAAGTGGCGATTCCCGTTATAAGGAAAAAGCATTCCGGTATTTCAACAATGCCACGTACTGCACTGATTTAAATGGTGTCGTCAGAGTTGGCCCTACATGGCCGGGATCCTGGTTTTCTGACGGCTATGGAGATTATATAAGACATTTCCTCGATGGCATGGCTGCTGTTCCGGAGTGGGCCCCTGCAGGTGAAGATCACCTGCTTTCTTCCAGCTCCATTGTCCAGGACATTTCCTATGATCCTGAGGCTCTTCGGTTCTCTACGTTCGACAATAATGCCAGCGTAGTACTCCGGCTGAAAACAAGGCCAAAAGCGATTAGTGTCAATAATAAAAACATCAGTCAACAAACATCGGCTGGCAAAAATAACTGGACCTGGCAGCCTTTAAAAACAGGTGGCGTATTAAGGTTGAATTACGAAGGTGGTAACAAGGTTGTGATCAGATAGTAGCTGGCGCTGATACTACCCACAGACTATTTCCAGGTTCAATTCCTTCATTCTCGCCTGTACCGGTAACTAAAACGTTGTAATACGATTTGCACGTTCACAAAAGGCATGACACAGAGCCAACCTGCAAAAAAGTGTGCTTTCTCCTGGGCTTCTGAGACCCACCCAACTTGACTTAATTGCATGCATTTTAATATCAAATTCGGTTTGCCACTTACGGCCAATGTTTCAGCAAGGCGCAAATTTTGTATACACATACCATTATCTGGCAACTGAAGCGTATTTTTCGTTCCGGTGCCTCCATTCCCAATATCATAAACAAAAAAAATGAGAAGATTACCTGTTTACTTATTATTAGACACGTCCGGCTCCATGACCGGGGAACCTATTGAAGCCGTAAAAAATGGTGTGCAAGTGATGATCAGTTCCCTGCGCCAAAACCCACAGGCTATAGAGACGGCTTTTATCTCAATTATTACATTTGATAGTGTAGCAAAACAAATTGTACCATTGACCGACCTCGCTTCGTTTCAAACGGTGGATTTAAAAGCAACGGGCACAACCTGCTTAGGCGAGGCTCTGAAACTCGTATCTACTTGTATTGACAATGAAGTAGCCAAAACCACTGCGGAACAGAAAGGCGACTGGAAGCCGTTAGTATTTATTATGACAGACGGAATACCTACCGATGACTGGCAAAGCGGCCTTGAGGAATTTAAACAGCGCAAAACAGCTTTTACTGTTGCCTGTGCCGCAGGTAGTGGCGCCGACTCCAACCTGTTGAAACAAATTACAGAGAACGTCGTGAGTCTGGATACAGCCGACAGTCAGAGCATTGCTAAGTTTTTTACCTGGGTGTCGGCATCTATCGGGGTTACATCCACAAAAGTTGAAGATTCCGGTAAGGAGGTCACTGGTATAGGGGAGTTACCACCACCCCCTTCTGAACTGAATATTGTGGTTTAAGATTGGGAATGTATGCAGGATTCAAAAGAATTGGTGACTAATTTTTTAAAGGCAAATAAGATTACAGTTCCCGCTCATCATAAGGAACTGTTGAACGCATTTGCGTTGGATGAAGCGAACCGGGCCGCAATAAACACGATTAGGGAACTGGAAAGTCAGCTTATGGGAAAGTGGAAAAAGAAAAGCAGGATTACTGACATTGTGCAGCAGCCGGTGCATGTGCTGAATGCCACGGTGGGTAAACCGTACGAAACAAAGTTTGATATAGAACGACTTGGGTGGAAAGACATCACCCATTTTCAATTTGATGGCCTTGAAGAAACCGGGTTGGTGTATGATAAAAAAACAAAGCAGTTAACCGGCACTCCTATTAAAAGCGGTGATGCAAAAATTGACTTTAAATTCCGGTTAGAAGGTGACGGTGAAGAGGAGCCATTGCATGCAAAGATGATAACGCTTATTATCAATCCAGACCCACGCAGCTTATGGAAGAAACTTGAAAGCGACCCGAATGATCCTTACTGGAAAGAAGATGATGTGACCACGTTTACCCCCATTAATGACCGGCATATTTTGGTGTCTTCAAAGCGCGGCCGCTCACATGCCAATGTAGGTTCT
>JBBQSI010000014.1:0-17081 GCA_038213975.1 Chitinophagales bacterium | reverse complement strand
GTATCGAAATGGCTAGCACCTTCCATGACTTCAATATCAGCAAACACCTTGATCACTATCGAAAGGGTTTGCTGGTGGCTGCATATCGCCGGCATATTCTTTTTCTTGAATTATCTGCCGTATAGCAAGCACTTCCATATTCTGCTGGCGTTTCCAAATACATACTTCAAGCCCCTCATTCCTAAAGGGAAAATGAAAAACATGGAAAACGTGGAGCAGGAAGTGCAGTACATGTTCAAGCCGGAAACTGCACCTGCTCACGCTGAAGCAGAGACGCAGAAGTTTGGCGCCAAAGATATTTTTGACCTGAGTTGGAAAAGCCTGATGGATGCCTACACCTGCACTGAGTGTGGACGCTGTACCGCCGCCTGCCCCGCCAACCTTACCGGCAAACTCCTCGACCCCCGGAAGATCATGATGGACACGCGTGACCGGATGGAGGTGGTCGGAAAAAATGTACGGGAGAATAAAGTTTTTGTTGACGATGGCAAATCTCTCCTGCACGATTATATCACTGCCGAAGAACTTCGCGCCTGCACGGCTTGCAATGCCTGCGTGGAAGAGTGTCCTGTGAGCATTAATCCACTGACGATCATCCTAAATCTCCGTCGCTCACTTGTGATGGAAGAAAGCAGTGCCCCCGCCGAATGGAATAGCATGTTCAGCAACATTGAAAATAATTTTGCCCCCTGGAAATTTAGTCCTGAAGACAGGGATGGGTGGATGAAATGATTTGCGGTTTACGATTTACGATTTACGATTTTTTGCGCATCGTAATAATAGAAGACACGATTATTTCAGCAATACTTCTCCATCAGTAGTTAAATCAGAAATAAACTGTTTTTGATCAGGATTAAATTCTAATATCAGCTCAAGAAAATATAGTGATTCGTCCAGTTCTTCTTCAACAATTTTAAACTTGTTGATGAAATCGGCTTTCGACTTAGCTCTTAAGGCAGCCCTGTAGTTGGCGCCCACTGAACTACTGGATCTAATTAATTGAGCGCTGTAGTTTTTGTTGATGATATTATAGTGTAAAGATTCGATTAACTTGCCACATTTAATGCCAAATTGTTTAGTCCTGGCCAGCATCTCCGTTTTATCCATGAGCGCGACTTAATTCGTAGAAGAAACAGATATCAACCGCACCTATCGTATTTCGTACATCGTGTTGAGCAATGTATTTCTTGTTGATAAAATTATGGCTTAAAGATTCGATTAACTTGCCGCATCGAATGCCAAATTGTTTAGTCCTTAAAAGCATATTGTTCTTATCCAGGTGAAAAGCTTAATGCAGAGGAAGTAAAAACTCTATTCTACGAATCGAATCCCATATTTCGTATTTCGTATTTCGTATATCGTATATCGTATTTCGTATTTCGTATTTCGTATATCCCTAAATCTCTCTCTGTCCATCAAAGTTCTCCAGCTCCCTTGCAATTGCGTTTAGGAAAGTAGAACCGAGGGCGCCGTCAATAACACGATGATCATAGCTGAGTGACAGATACATCATGTGGCGTATGGCAATACTATCGCCGGCGGGCGTTTCTATTACCACTGGCCGCTTCTTGATGGCGCCAACGGCGAGGATTGCCACCTGTGGCTGATTGATTATGGGTGTGCCCATGATGCTTCCAAAATTTCCTACATTGGTGAGCGTAAATGTGCCCCCCGTTGTATCGTCTGGTTTGAGCTTATTATTTCTCGCCGCTTCGGCAAGACCGTTTACCTGCTTCGCGAGCCCGGTAAGATTGAGCTGCCCGGCATTTTTTATCACCGGTACGATGAGGTTGCCTGTTGGCAAAGCAGTGGCCATGCCGATATTTATGTCTTTTTTTACGAGTATCCGGTCTCCCTCGACGCTACTGTTTAGCAAAGGAAACTTCTTTATGCAGCGTACAACGGCTTCAACAAAAAGCGGAGTGAAAGTCATTTTTTCACCTTCCTGCTTTTCAAAATCTTTCTTGATCCTGTTGCGCCACAACACCATGTTAGTGACATCGCACTCTGCAAAACTTGTAACATGCGCACTGATGTTTTTGCTGTCGACCATGTGCCTGGCAATCATCTTACGCATGCGATCCATTTCGATGATCTCGACATTGCCAGAATAAACTGCCGGGGAAGTGTAGGAGGATTCAGGTTGGTTTGCACGTACAACTTCCGCCGCGTGAGGGGTAGGTTCTTCTTTCGCGTGTACAGGTTGGCCATGTTTCTTCCTGCTTTCGAGGTAAGCCATCATGTCCTTCTTACTTACCCGCCCGTCCTGCCCGGTGCCAGTTATCTGTTCAAGTTCACTCATGGAAACACCTTCGCTGGCGGCGATATTCAATACCAACGGAGAGTAAAACCTGATCTCAGCGTTGGAAGAGAAAGGCTTCTTCTCTTCCGGCTGGTAGGGCACTTCCTCTACCAGGCTTGCCTCTTCATATTCTGTATTATCTGCGGAAGTTGCTGTGTCAGGCGCTGAAGCCTCACCATTAGTATTGATGCGGGCAATCACTTTTCCGATCGGTACAACATCGTTTTCGTTAAATAAAATTTCTGAAATAGTGCCGCTTGCAGTCGATGGCACCTCGCTATCTACCTTATCTGTAGCTATCTCTAATACTGTTTCATCATTTTCTACTTTGTCCCCCGGCTTTTTGTGCCATTTCAAAATCGTCGCCTCCATGATGCTTTCACCCAGCTTCGGCATTACAAGATCTACCACACTCATATATCAAGTTTAAATTAAAAAAGAGGTGGGCCAAAATTAATCAAAATCGCTTAGTTAATGAGTTGGTCTCGTCGACGAAGCGTCCGGCCGAATACTACTCATTATATTTTGACGGACCGTTCTCCACGATAAATTTTCTTAAAAAATTCAATGCCATCATGGATGCCACTTCAATGTTTCTTTCCCGCGAAAAGCGGAGTTGCAATTTCGTCGCTAAGTGAAGCTCACTATTTCCGGCCGCAACCCACACGGTGCCAACGGGCTTTTCCGCAGACCCGCCATCCGGGCCCATAATGCCTGAAGTGGCAATGCCATATGTTGCGCCGGTGACTTTCAACAGGCCGGAAAGCATTTCTCTCACAGTTTCCTCGCTTACTGCCCCATGCGAATGCAAAGTGTCTTTTGATACACCGAGCATACTTGTTTTCAAATCATTGGAGTAACTTACAACACTTCCTCTAAAATAAACTGAAGAACCAGGGTTAGAGGTGATCAGGTGAGCAATATTTCCACCTGTACAACTCTCAGCCGTGGCAAGCGTGTCGCCAGCCGAGGTTAACAGCTTGCCAACTACAACCGGCAACGTATCATCGTTGTCGGTCACCATATATTTGGCAACGAGGGTCTTTAGGTGTTGGTAAGCTTCATCGATGGCACCACGCTCATTATAGGTAGACAAGCGCAACCGCACCATCCCGTAATTGGGAAGGTAAGCGAGCTTAATATCAGCAGGCAGCGATGACTCCAAACTGTTAATTTCTTCAGCAAGCGCAGATTCGCCGATACCCGCTGTCAGGATATAGCGATGGTTGATTTTTGGAAGAGTAAATGATCGTTGAAGAAGTGGAAGTACATGGTCGGTAACCATGCCTTTCATTTCGTAAGGCACACCAGGCATACTAATAAAAATAGTCCCGTCTTTTTTGAAGATCATGCCCGGTGCGCTACCCTTGGCATTCTGCAGCACTTCACAAACATCAGGCACTTCAGCCTGCCTCAGGTTAACAGCCGAAATGGGACGCCGAAACACTTTTTCAAATAAATGTTTTACGTGTGCCAGGGCTTCATCATTCACTATCATTTTGCCGCCGAAGTACCCGCACAAAACGTTCTTGGTAATATCGTCATTCGTAGGGCCAAGACCGCCGGTTAACAGGACGATCTGGCTTTTGCCGCTCTCTGCTTCCAGCGCCGCCACTATATCCCCGTAACTATCGCCAACGGCTACACGCCTTTTCAAAATGATCCCGATGCTATTCAGTTGCTGAGCGAGCCAGGCGCTGTTTGTGTCTATTACCTGCCCAATCAACAATTCATCTCCAATGGTGATAATCGTGGCTAAAACTTCAGTCATTCATGTTAATTTCCGGCAAGTTAATATCAGCCGGGGTATCTAATAGGTTTTATCTTTTAGTTTCGCGGCTATGAAAAGGCTCACCTCATCCACTTATTTCATCTCAATCCTTTTTCTTTTTACGGCCAACCCTGTCCATGCACAGTCCCAGGTAGCAGCAGCATTTGAAAAGTTCGCGGCTGATCCTGATCTCGCGCATGCTATTATCGGTATTAAAATAATCGACGCAGAAAAAGGCTCGGTAATTTTTGAAAAAAATGCAAGCACGGGGCTTGCCCCTGCCAGTTGTCAAAAAGTGATCACCGCGGCAACAGCCTTAGAGTTACTCGGGGACAATTTTCGTTATGAAACCAAACTTAGATATGCCGGCAAGATCGAAGGAACAATGCTAAAGGGAAATATCTTAATTCACGGCACCGGCGATCCGACATTAGGGAGCTGGAGATATACTAATACGAAAGAGAATGTAATTCTTTCAAAATTCAGTGATGCTATTGCAAAAGCCGGGATTGACCAGATCGACGGTGGAATACTTGCTGAGGGAGATGTTTTTAAAGGAGAGAGCATCCCTGACGGATGGATATGGCAGGACATAGGTAACTATTATGGTGCCGGTGCACAAAGTATCAATTGGCGGGAGAATCAATTTGATTTGCATCTTTCTGCAGGCAGCCAGACAGGCGATCCGGTAAAGATCATAAGTATGACTCCTGCCTCAATAGCGGGCCTGCGACTTGAATCGCAGGCAACTGCCGCCAAAGCAAGATCTGGTGATAATGCATACATTTATTTTCCATTGAATACTGCCAATGGATATTTACGTGGTACCATACCCGTTAGCAGTAAAAATTTTGAGATATCCGGCGCTCTTCCCCAGCCTGCGCGCCAAATGGAAATGCAGCTTGCAGAAAAACTTGGAATGGCAGAAAACAGGAATACTCCGGCAACAGGGCAGGTGGTAAGCAAGGAAATTTACACGCATCTGTCGCCGCCACTTGACAGCATCGTGTACTGGTTTTTGAAAAAAAGTATCAACCTTTATGGCGAGGCGCTCATAAAAACACTCGGTGAGACACAAGCTGGTTATGGGTCAACGGACACGGGGGTAAACGTTATCAAAAGGTTTTGGAAGTCGCAGGATATCGATACTTATTCACTGAATATCCAGGATGGAAGCGGTCTGTCTCCGGCAAACCGAATCACCGTCGATGCCCTGGTAAAAGTGATGACATTTGCGCAAAAGGCAACCTGGCACAAAGCATTTTTTGATGCGCTGCCGGTGATCAATGGTATTCACATGAAGAGCGGATCTATTGGGGGCGTGTTATCATACACCGGTTATGTACATGCAGCAAACGGTAAGCAATACACTTTTGCATTTATCGTCAATAACTATAATGGTAGTGGTGGCGCAATGCGCAGGAAAATGTGGCAATTTCTTGATACGCTGAAGTAAGAAACTTACATTCACACTAAAATCATTAACATGACTTCGCAAAATGTAAAAAATCATTCCAGGATAATTCCCGTTTATCATATCCTGTTATATACAATCGTAATCTTCTGTTTCATCGCCTCTTTATACAGGCTTTATACCTCTTACATCCATCATTCCGGCAGGCTAATGGCGGCGATTGTGCTTGGACTTAGCTACGCGATTTTATTGCTCACCTGGTATGCCCGCACGTTTGCACTGGTTGCTCAAGATAGGGCAATTCGCGCGGAAGAAAACATGCGCTATTTCGCGCTCACCGGAAAAAGGCTTGACCCAACCCTCACAACTAAACAAATAATTGCCCTTCGCTTTGCTGACGATGACGAGTACACGCCATTAGCTGAACGGGCAGCGAAAGAAAAACTGACACCAGCAGAAATAAAAAAAGCTGTTGTGAAGTGGCGCGCTGATCACTACAGGGTTTAATCAGTTTTAAAGTTTTTTTCGGTCGAAAAATCTTACAAATAGCTTATCCAGCTGATGGAGCAGAAAAATAGAGGATATCAACCAACAAACACTTAGCAGAAAGCCTCCCAGAAGATCGCTCGGATAATGAACACGCAGGTAGACACGGCTGAAGGCAACTAATATTCCACAAAAAAATAAGCCGGTTGTGGCAGAAATTTTCAAAGCCTGGTGCACCTCGGATTTCCAGATGAGATATATGATTACTCCGAAAAAAGTGAACGATGAAAACGAATGCACGCTCGGAAAACTGTAGCCGGTAACATTTTTTATCAACGGATCGAGGGGACGATGACGTGCGAAAAGATTTTTGGTAAGGAAAAGTACCACTGAGCCGAGCGCACCAATCATAGCGATATCAAAAGCGCGTTTCCATTTCTTCCGAAAAAGATAAATTAATATAAGCGCGCTATAAGCTGGAAGCAGGAAATTTGCGGGAACCGAAGAAAGTAATAAAATTGAAGAATTGAAAATTCGCCGGCTATCAAGGCTATTGACAAAATGGTAAATTGCAGTATCCAAATTTCCTCTTTCTCCACCACAATTTCGTTGGCAATAAGCAGGAAGCCTGCAAAAGTGGTAACAAGCAACACTAAGGCAATAAATACGTGCCAGGTGAGCCAACTGAAGAGGTCTTTTTTTTCTTAAGCGGACAACTTTTTTTCTCCTTCCCTTAATTCCCTATGCTTTTCGACCAAACGTGAAACTAAATTTAATTACGTTTAAAAGTATCCAAACAAATTTTGGAAGAACTGCATTGCCAACTTACTTTTGCCCCGGAGAGATGGCAGAGCGGTCTAATGCGGCGGTCTTGAAAACCGTTGACTGTCACAGGTCCGGGGGTTCGAATCCCTCTCTCTCCGCTTTTTGTTGCAAGAACAAGTGAGCCTGAATAAGAAAACCCAGTAAAATCAAGGGTTTTAGCTATTTTCCTTCTTTCACTTTATTTCATTTAACCACACTTTCTCACCATTTAGGTGGAGTCATTAGTGGAGTCCCGGCCATCCAGGGGCAACGTGAAAGAAACCGCAGTACCTGGGTTGCAGTCAAGCAGACGAATTTTACCCTGGTGCCTGGTGATGATGTCCTTACAGATATATAATCCCAGCCCAAAACCTGGTACTAATGTAGAATTACCTTTTGTCCTGTAAAACCTGTCAAAAACGTAAGGATGTTCATCCCTGGGAATGCCAATTCCAAAATCTCTCACTGTCACTTTCACTGAGCGCACATCAGTCTCCATTTCTACATGCACCTCTTTGCCGTTAGGAGAATACTTTACTGCGTTGGACAGTAGATTAATCATTACCTGTTCGATTCGTCTCCGGTCAGCGCAAATTTCTACATTTTCCTTGTCGGATTTGAATATGATCTGGTGCTCCCTGGAAATAACCTGGTAGCCGGCAATTGTTTCACGAATTGGATCTTCCAGGTTGAAAATGGTTTCGTCCAGCTGCAATTGACCACTTTGTATCTTTGACACATCTAGTAAATCGTATATGAGTTGCTGCAAACGATTAACACTTTCCAGTGTCTTCCGGATCATGGCATTTTGAGCAGGATCGGGCTGAATCGACTCCATTATCTGAACGTAGCTTTTGATAGTGGTCAGTGGGGTCTTTAACTCGTGGCTCGCAATGCTAATAAATTCGTCCTTCTTTTGCAGGTTTTCTTTAACCTTATCCATAAGGTTATTAAATTCAAACGATAAAGCACTTATCTCATCCGTTCCTTCGGAATTTACCTGTTTGGTATAGTCAGCAGTCAACCTGATTTCCTGCATTGTTGTCACTAAGTGCAATAACCTGTTGGAAATATACGGCGTCGCCCAAATTGCAATCAGGAAGGAGAGACCGATGCCGCATAAGAGTATCAGGAAAGCCATTTCAAACTGCTTTACTTTCAGCGTTTTCAATTCTTTTAGTTCAGATCTCATACATACGGTTCCAACCACTTCCGTTGAATCTGAAATCAGGTGATAAATAAAAAGAAAATCTTCGGTGAATTCTGGTGCCTCAGTTATGTTATGATGATCGAACTTGAAGGTATCACTTCCTGCCCGGGTGTATCCGGCGAAAAACTGGTTAGTTTCCGTTAAAATCGCTGCGTTCGTTACGGCTGGTGCGACTTTGCGCAAATCCATTAAGATATTTCTGGCTGCCTCGCGGTCTTCAAATTGAAGTGCTGAAAGAACGTTTGAACTTATGGCTCCGGCGAGGCTGTGCATGCTTTCCACTTTTCGATCCTTATATTCATTAACATGGGTGATTACAAAAAAAACAAAACAAATAAACAGCACAACGATACTAGTGAACACCTGCATCAGGACGAGCTTTTGCTTGATCGTTATATATCGTAAATTCAACAATGTGTCACCTCAATTTTAATTGACTATCCTCGCCAGTCTTAGTAATTGCGCACTCGCTTTCAAACCCTCACGGAAAAGCGAATTCACATTCGCTTCAATCTTGAGTTTATCTTCGACAATAACCAGATTCAGTGCGATACCTTCTTCGGCAAAGCCGGGCACCTCACTAATCGACAATGTACCTTTGTGCATATAAGAGAGGATATTTTTAACCGGGTAATGATTTTCTTCAGGAACGAATAAAATATCACAAGCTCCAATAACCGTATCCCTTCCGTCAATTAGGTAGATGTTGTTGGTAGTATCCAGGGTCGCTTTGCGGGAACCCCGTTCCACGTTGCCCCGCACATATTCAAATCCCGCTGTTAAATATTGATTTTTAGCCAGGACGATGTTACTTTTTATCTGGCCGCCGATTCTATTGGAATAACTGGTGACAATAGCCCGGATGAGTTTGCTGCCATCCAGCGTCACGTAGGCATACGAATCGTCATCTGTGCCTGTTTCGCTATAGAGAAAAGTAGTATTGAAACTGACTTTTTCGGAAGGTGTGTACTCATTTTGTACATACAAGGTCCTTAGGTATGGCTTGTTTACTCCGCCTCTTTCGTTTCTGACATTCCGTGACAATAATCCCAAAACGCCGCTGTTTTGATATCCCTGGTTTGGCAGTCCAAGAAAAACGGTGGGACTGTTAAAAAAGGTTCCCCACCCCATGGGCGTAGTATAAGTGCGAAACCCCGCAGTCATAGAATTCCTGGCTCCGTGTCTTGTCAGGGAAGCATTGAGAGAATAGGCCTGATCAACAAATGAATTAGTGTATTCAGGATCCCTGTTGGCAAACTTGGGGCCGTCTGTATTATAAAGTGTGCCTGCGAGGGCAAATTCATATTTGGATTTCCTGAACCCCACCTGTATTTTTTCAAAGGATGTATTGAAACTGCCAAAGCCCTGTTGTACCTGCAAGCCGTCAATGTCCCGACCTTTTTTTGAGATGATATTTATGATTCCTCCATAGGCGTTAGCACCATACAGGGCAGAACCCGGTCCCCAGATGATTTCAATTCTTTCCGCAATATGCAAGCTGTAAGCGGGACCCGCCAGGTCATTTGTGCCCAGGACATTATTTTCGGCTATGCCGTCTATCATCAACAATGCCCTCAGATTTTCAACGCCATACATCACACGGAAATAATATAACGTTGGCGCATAGCCGTTAATGTGAATCATATCGATACCCGGTATATCTCTCAGGGCATCTTCCAATTGTTCATAGCCCCGGTGAGCAATCTGTTCGGCCGTGATAACGGTTATGGTAGAGGGAGCCGCGCCAGCTTCTTTAAGTTGACCCGTGGATGTCACCACTTTTACGTCCATCAATTGATCCAGCGATAAATTAAGGTAATCATCAAGGCTTGAAAGAGAATCCTCCTGGGCGTTAGCGACACCAGCCGAAAAATAAATATAACGAATAGAGAAGATAAATCGCAATACTGGTTTCAAACACATTCGTAGGACTTGAATTTCAAATTAATTGTAGGCTGAGCGGTCGAGTTGTTGCCTGATGACGCTCAAAAGATGCTGAACATCGAATGGCTTGGTAACAAAGTCGTCCGCCTGGCAGGAAGCAATATTATTTACCAGGTCATAATGTGCTGAAAAAAGTATTACGGGTATGCCCATTGTGTCGTCGCGATGCTTCAAACGGCGACAGACTTCACGACCGTCATCTCCGCCCAACGCTACATCCAGCAATATCACGTCGGGGGAAAATGACAAAATAGTGTCGTGAATATGTGTAGCCCGGGAAAGTGTGGTGACTTCATAATTGTTTAGGGAAAGCAGCATACTGACAACATCCAGAATATCCTGATCATCATCAACAACAAGTACTTTGTTCATAACCTGCAAAAATTTCTAATATTGAATGATTGGGGGGTTGCTGAACATTTAATAAGTGCCAAATGTAAAAAATTTATTGATTTGCCATATCATTTGATTTGCAGGAAGATATCGTTTCCTATCAACGGATTTTCTTTCACAATTGAGATTATTGTTGGTAAAAAAGCTGTCTTACTTAAAAACATCAATTCTTTGGCTTGCCAGTCGTGGAGTCAGGATATGTTCTTTTGAAGAAATAGGGGTAACTATTATTGAATTTTTGACTGTTAAGCGTGATAACCTTGGGCAAATTAAAATAAAAAATGCTTCCAATACCGGGTTGACTTTCCAGCCAAATACGACCACCATGTGCCATTATGATCTCACGGCAAAGATAGAGGCCAATGCCCGAGCCCGACACTTTCTTTTCTACGGCGGCTCGCGATAAAATTTTTCAAAAATCTGACCAAAGCTTTTCTTACTGATACCTGTGCCCTCGTTCTCTGACTGACACAATAAACCTGTCAGCATTTTCTGAGACACCAAGAACTTTAGGCGTTTCCTGCTCCGAATATTTTATCCCGTTAGTGACAAGGTTGGTTATTACCTGGTCGATTCTCTGCCTGCCAAGATTTACGAGTTGCATCCAGATCAGTTTGTAAAGTGATGTGGTAGCTGGAGTAATTGACTGAATACCGAAGATTGGAATGTTCCCATAATTAAATAGGATGCCGTGCGCCCCTTAGCTAAATTTATCTGCCCCGTAAATAGTTTTCTTAATCTACTGAGCCGGGCCAAAAAGAATACTTTTGTGATAATTTAAGCCTCTGGGTATAATCTCTTTGCAATAAATTTGCTCAATTAAAAAATTAAAAATCAAAAAATCATGAAAAAATTTCTTTCGACTTTTGCTATTGTTGCCATTCTGACCTCCTGTGGTGACAGCAGCACAACAACAGAATCTATGGACACCGACTCAAGCACTATGATGAATGATAATGCCATGAATACGGATACCAGTATGATGAACAGCACTATGAATGCTCCGATGGAAATGAAAGACGGAATGATGATGATGAAAGACGGTAAAATGATGATGATGAAAGATGGCAGCACCATGGAAATGACAGAGACCGTCACCTGCACGGACGGTTGCAAGGTGGCCCCAAGCGGAGAAGTAACTATGACAGACGGAAAAACGATGATGCTGAAAGATGGCGAGTCAATAGACAAAGACGGCCATATGATGGACGCCAGCGGCAAAATGATCGATAGTAAAATGTAAAACTCCGGACTAATATTTCTTAAAAAAATCCACTGTTTGTCCAGGGGATTTTTTATTTGTGGCTGCCGCACATATGCTTTTATTTCCCGTCTGTGTCCCGCTGATCCACCCATCCCGTAAATCCTGAGCCTATCTTTTTCATTTTACAGGATGTTACTTTTGGTTAACCTTCCGGCTAATATTACAGGGCTCGCCATTTATAAACCAGTACAATTCTACTGGCTCACCTGGCTTTGCGGCGGGTATCACTTCGCCCGCGTCCTCCACTTCATACTTACGGTCGGTTAAGTACTTTTTTCCTCATTCATGTAATACAGGTGATCCTGGCAGGATGGAATAATTTCCGATCTGTCGTAGCCGGCTATGAAGTGGTAAAGAAGAAATCTGTGCCAACTGCTAAAATAAAAGACGAATGAAAAAGCCAGGTAACGCAAATGACTACCCGACGACGGAACCGGAGAAAAAGCTGAACCGGCGCACCTTTGTCTCTTTTGCCAGCTTCATAGGCCTTTATGCCGTTTCATACGGTGGCTGGCGATGGCTTTACAAATCTCCCGCAGAGACAGCCGGTGTAACCGGCGGAGCCAAAGCGCCGCTCCGCAAAGCCCTTAACCGCAACGAAGAAATTTTTGAAAATACTTTCAGCCACGACCATCTTGTAAAGACTTATCCAAAATCAAGTGCAGCCAAAAATGTACGGATCAATAGCCTGATCGGCATCCGGGACCAGGCGGTTGACGACTGGAAGCTGGTGGTACAAAAAAAAGATGGAAGTGCATTCAACGTCTCTCTTGATGACCTGAAGAAACTACCAAAGACCGAGATCGTTTATGATTTCAAATGCGTCGAAGGCTGGGACCAGATACAATATTGGGGCGGTGTAAGCTTCGCCGACTGTATCAGCCATTACAATTTGCAGGATGAGGCCGGTCTAAAATATGTCGGGTTCATCACTCCGGACAAACAATATTATGTCGGGATTGATATGCCCAGCGCCACACACCCGCAGACCATCCTGGCCTATGAAATGAATGGCCAACCGTTAACGCTTCCTCATGGCTTTCCGTTGCGGCTTATTCTCCCGGTGAAATATGGCATCAAAAACCTGAAAAGGATAGGATCAATCTCTTTCCATTCAGAGCGACCGCCGGATTATTGGGCAGAGCGGGGTTATGATTATTATTCCGGGCTGTAGGGACAGATACATTTGAAATACCTACTGTCAAATCGCGGCGGCGTTACATCAGTTCTTTCTTTACACCAGTGCGTCCTTCAGATAATTTTTCGCAAACCCTGTTGGCTGCCCCAGGCTCGCAGTGCAGAGCCACATGCTTGCTCGAATACATTTTTTATGCATTTCTTTCAAACCCGTTAACGTCCCTGCAATAGCGCAAGAATGAGGCATAGGTTTGTGCGTTGGCTTCTTAATGCTCTTCACGAATTCTAAAATTAAAGTTATAAGATTAATTTCTACACATGGCACAAGAAGGCTTAGCTAAAGCCCACAAGCTCACTCTTGCGCCAACAGCGGGTTATGATTATTATTTCGGGCTGTAGGGAGGAATATATTTGAAATGCCCGCTGTCAAATCGAGGTAGTGTTACATCAATTCTTTCTTTACACCAGTGCGGCCTTCAGATAATTTTTCGTAAACCCTGTTGGCTGCCCCAGGCTCGCAGTGCAGAGCCACATGCTCGCTCGAATACATTTTTTATGCATTGATGGCAGTGACAGCCATTTCGCAAATACGCAGCTTGATAAAAGTTATCCGAACATTTGGGTATTGGATACTTTAAAATATTCTATTGAAAGATCCAATTAAGATTAGGCAAAAAGGTTCCAAAGTACAGTGGATCAATTCAGATGCTTCGTCGATTTCAATCAGGGGCTATAAGACAGTGCAGGCTCTTTCATTCGTCGTGGTTTCACCATCACTTCTTTTATAGCTCAAGGATTATTCAGCGAAAACCCCGCCGGGACGGATACTGTCTAAACCCATTGTACCCGACTATAGGATTTTACGCTTTTTTGATATATTTTTAAAGCAATAAATAATTTTAGATTTTAAGTCCGCATTGTTAAAATTTACGTATAAAACCAAGGTGTAATCTTTTTTAACCAGCCCGTACCGATTGTCCACACGTCAAAACATATCAAAATCACGTGATTCATTATCTCCAAAAGAGCTAATGGCCTATTGCCTGATCATTGTTTACCTTTTTGCAACGTGTAAACCCTTTTTGCCCGCTCTGGCAGATGTGCTGGCTCATAGCTTTTGGGAAGCGAACCATATAGAGAATGTTCATCATACGCATGGCGCCAATCATGTACACACAGAAATTGCCAGGGCCGAAAACCAGGAAGAAGGTGGCCAAAACAGTACAACTTTAAAATTTTCCGAACCCCTGGCCCTCCATCTTGCGGCAATTATTACTTATAATTTTAGACGGAATGCCGTGGGTGAACCATACCTGACAGCTAGCTCAAGCAGACTTTATAATACACAATTAGAGAGCGACTATCCCCCTCCAAAAAGTTCCTGATCGTTTTCCCATGATTTTTGTAGTACTACATTCATCAGTTATTATTCACTGATGGCTGGTAAACAATTGTATTAATATACAAGCCAGCTAAATCAGGGAAAACAAAGGCAATTCTTTTTTAATCTAATTATGCCCTTAACCAGGCAATCCCTTCAATTTTAAAGAATTAAATAATGTCAGTTATTTTACGATTTTGTGGCAACATCCTGTTGCTATGCATGTTATTATTTGGTTGTAACCAGGCGTTCTCTCAGAGCAGATTAAAAGGTATTTACATTGTAAATGCTACATCCCGGGTGCCTGTCCAGGATGCGTTTGTGCAGAGTGAAGACTTAAGTTTCAACGCGTCCGCCGACGAAAATGGCTTTGTGAATGTCAAAAATCTGCCTTCCTCAGTTACAAAGCTTTCTGTTAGTCGCATTGGTTTCGAAACAAAAAATATTGAATTAACAGCACTTACACCTACAGATAACACAGCTATCATTTATTTGGAAACTAAAGTTTCCAGCTTAGAAGAAATAAAAGTGAGGGCAGCAGCTAACAATGGTGTCTTTAAACCATTAGCGACCTTGATATACATCTGCGTCCCATCAACAATTCGCAGGAAGTATTAAGAATGGTTCCGGGATTGTTTATTGGTCAACACGCCGGGGGTGGAAAGGCAGAGCAAATATTTTTAAGAGGTTTTGATTTAGACCACGGAACAGACATCAACTTAACTGTTGATGGAATGCCTGTAAATATGGTGAGCCATGCACACGGTCAAGGGTATGCAGATTTGCATTGGGTAATACCTGAATTGATAGACAAAGTAAACTTCAATAAAGGACCATACTTTGCCGACAAAGGAAACTTTACCACGGCAGGGTTTGTAGAGTTCAAAACGAAAGACTACTTAGACAACAACTTCGTCAAAGTTGAAGGCGGACAATTTAATACCTACCGTGGCATTGCAGGAATAAATCTTTTAAAACCAAAAGGCGATAGAAGAAACCAAAGTCTATACTTTGCCGGTGAGGGTTCATTCACCAAAGGTTTTTTTGAAAGTCCACAAGATTTTAGCCGCTTCAATGGCACATTAAAATATCATGGTAGCATCAGCAACAACAGCACCTTAACCACAACCCTTACTGCGTTTACAAGCAAATGGAACGCCTCAGGGCAAATACCAGACAGAGCCGTAGAAAGCGGATTGGTGGGTTTTTATGGAGCAATTGATAATACAGAAGGAGGCAAAACATCAAGGTATAATGCTAACATGGAGCTGTTGACGAACCTTGCAAATGGGGCTGTAATTCGCAACCAGTTTTTTTACAGTAAGTACAAATTTGAACTGTATTCAAACTTTACTTTCTTTAAAGAAGACCCTGTAAACGGCGACCAGATTAGACAGAAGGAAGACAGGAATATCCTTGGTTACAATGGATCTTATAGCAAGGAATTTTTCTTAGGCAACATTAAAACAGAAACAAAGGCAGGAGTTCAGGTAAGGTACGATGATGTAAATGATATTGAGTTAACACGTACTAAAAATAGAGCCTTAACTACTGCCAAAATAATGCTTGGGGATGTTAATGAATTAAATACCGGTGTTTATTGGTCACAACGTTTTTCTGTCTCTAAATCGCTTGACATTACCGGCGCATTACGGGCAGATTATTTTACCAATGAGTACAATGACAAATTGACATCACAACAACTGTCATCCAATTCAACAATTGTTAGTCCTAAATTAAACTTCAATTACAGGGCAAGTGATAAAGTACAATTGTACCTCTATAATGGCAGGGGATTTCACAGCAACGATACAAGAGTAGCGGTACAACAAAATGGCAGGAAAGTTTTACCGCCGGCTTATGGAACAGACCTGGGAGGCATTTTTAAGGTAGGTAAAAAAGTAGTGCTTCAATCTGCCTTATGGTACCTATGGCTTGACCAGGAGTTTGTTTATGTAGGAGATGAAGGTGTAGTAGAACCCGGTGGGCAAACAAAGAGATATGGCTTTGACTTGTCAGTAAGGTATGAAGTCACGAAAAACCTTTATGCAGACGCTGATGTAAGTCTTGCAAATCCAAGAGCAATAGGCGTTGATAAAGCAGAGAGTTACTTGCCATTATCACCAAGGGTATCAAGTGTAGGTGGCTTAACGTATAGAAAACAGTTTGGTTTTAACGGCAGCTTGCGTTACCGTTTCATGGGTGACCGGCCAGCCAATGAAGACAATAGCGTTGTGGCAAAAGGGTACTTTGTAACAGATGCAGCAATTAACTATACGAAGAAGAGATGGGAAGCCGGAATAGCTATCCAAAACCTGTTTGACGTGAAATGGAAAGAAACTCAGTTTGATACAGAAAGCAGGTTGCAAAACGAACCGGTCCCCGTTTCAGAAATTCACTTTACTCCGGGGACACCGTTTTTTACGAGAGTAAGTTTTACGGTATATTTCTGAGCCATTACAAAAAAGAAACTGCCATCGCTGTGAATGATGGATTTGATGCTTTGTGCAAATAAGTTAGTTGCAAATAGAGTGAGCCCGGGAAAAATAAGCGTTAAGCGATTCATGGCAGCCGTATAAAATTGATTATAAAAATATTTTTGAATCGTACGCTGGTTAATATAGTAACATGCCTTTAATAATTTTTTTGTTCTTACTTATTTATTTCCTTTACTTAGGCTGCCGGTTTGCCTGGAAAAACTATGGCTGGTATCGGCTCATAAAACTTTCTCATCCCCGGCTTCATTTCATTAGCTGAGGATTGCGCTTGTACGTTACTTACCATAAAAAGAAATGATGAAAATAATAGTGAAGTTTTATTTGAAAAAAGAATGTGCTTGATTATTGAGCTTCTTTTATAATAAAATGTATAAGGTTTTCAATTTAACCTGATAAAAATGCTAAAGCGAGATTTAAATAGTCGGAAATGAATATTAGTACTTTAATCTTTTTAAGTACGAAATACTATCCTGGATG
>JBBQSI010000013.1:0-17178 GCA_038213975.1 Chitinophagales bacterium | reverse complement strand
GAATCTTTCTTCCACTTCATCAAGTTGCTTATCCGTCAGTACCCGCCCATCTACAATGTAGAATTGATAGGCTCCGCTTTCCTTATTTGGATTTTTATCATCATTTTTTCGTGATGCACCCAGGGCGCCGCGTTTGTGAAAAAGCGTGCTGTCAAACTCAGGCGGTATGCGGGAGTTCGCAGTCCCATCACCCAGCAGCTGTCCGGGTTTGGCATTTTTGCTTTCCGGGTCGCCGCCCTGGATTAGAAAGTCATTGACCACTCTGTGAAAAAGCGTTCCATTGTAAAAGCCTTCTTTAACCAGTTTGAGGAAATTGTCTCGATGCAACGGTGTTTTATCGGATAATCGAAGTACGATATCGCCGCTGTCTGTGCTGATTTTAACCTGCGTGGGAGCTGGTGGTGATACCTGGGTAACCTGCGTAGGTGCCGTACATGAAATAATGGCCAGCAATAAAAATGCACTTAAAAAAATTCTCATAGTTGTGAATCTGTAAAAGGATCTCCGGTGTTTTCAAAATATAGCAAGATGTGATCCTTCAAAAATCTTTCCTGTTCTATCATAGAAAATGCAGGTAGGGTTTTTAGTTGTATAAAGTGAGGCCAGCCATCTTTGTCATGGCCATCTACCTTGTAATATCCACTTTGCGAAAGCAACGAGCAAATCGCCACGTGCATGAGGTCCTGCTTTTGTTCTTTGGAAAACTTTTTACGGAAATTGCCCAACTCTTGTATCCCAATAAGGAACAGAATAGCTTCTACATCCGGTGTTTTACCAAAACGATCCCTAATTTTTTTTTCCAATTGCCACCATCTTGCCTGTATGTCATCTGCCGCATGCTGCATCCCGCAAAAATAAATTAAAATATATGGTGTCTAGCCCTCCTCTTCCTTATCCCACTTTCCTTTAGCTTCCTATATTTGCCGCCAGCCAGAATACCGAAGTATGTTGCAGATAAATTACATAAAACAGCACAAGGAAGAAGTAATCAGGAAGCTTGCTATCAGGAGTTTCCCTGCCGGAGAGATCGTCGGGCAAGTTATAGTTTTGGATGACCTTAGGAAAGCGGTCCAGTTTGAACTGGATGAGCTTCAGTCAAAATTAAACTCGACATCTAAGGAAATCGGGCAATTAATGGCTCGCAAAGAAAGTGCGGCCGCCGAAGAGCAGAAAGCTGCTGTTAGTCTTTTTAAGGAAAGCATTCAGCCGCTGGATTTACAATTGAAAAAAATCGAGAGAGAACTGGAGACTGCAATTCTCTCATTACCTAATCTCCCTCACAAAAGTGTGCCCCCCGGGAGGACACCGGAGGAAAATATAGTAGTAAGGCAGGCAGGCGCCATACCAACTTTAACAAAAGGCGCACTACCACATTGGGACCTGGCCAAAAAATATGACCTCATCAATTTTGAGCTCGGCAATAAAATAACGGGCAGTGGTTTTCCTTTCTATAAAAATAAAGGTGCGAGGCTGCAGCGATCGCTCATACAATTTTTCCTTGACTACAATACGTCAAAGGGATACGTCGAATATCAGCCGCCTTTGCTGGTAAATGAAGCAAGTGCGTTTGGAACCGGACAGTTGCCGGACAAGGAAGGGCAGATGTATTTCGTAAACGAGGATGGCTTTTACCTGATACCTACTTCCGAAGTACCGCTGACAAATATTTTTCGCGACGAAATTTTAAAAGAAGCGGACCTGCCCGTAAAAATTACGGGATACACGCCCTGTTTCCGTCGCGAGGCAGGCAGCTACGGCAAAGATGTTCGCGGCCTGAACAGGTTGCATCAATTTGACAAAGTTGAAATTGTTCAGATCGTACATCCTGATAAAAGCTATGAAGTGCTGGAAGAAATGGTGAGCCATATCGAAGGCCTGCTGATCGCCCTGGAGTTACCTTACAAGATCCTAAGGCTTTGCGGTGGTGACATGGGTTTCACGGCCGCTCTCACTTACGACTTAGAAGTATATAGCGCGGCGCAGGAAAAATGGCTTGAAGTAAGTTCTGTAAGTAATTTTGAATCTTTCCAGGCAAATCGCCTCAAAGCCCGCTACAAGAATGCCGAAGGTAAAAACTTGCCAGTCCACTCTTTAAATGGTTCTTCCCTGGCTTTGCCCAGGATCGTGGCGGCGCTTTTGGAAAATAATCAAACTGATAGCTCCATCAATCTCCCACGAGCTTTGCATTCCTATTTTGGCGGTGATCGAATTAGCTAGATCAAGGGCGGCTTTAATTTTCCTATAACATTTGATGGAGTAGGTTTATTAAACCAACTGTTTGCCAAAGCGTCGTACCGCCTGGTTAAGACGTTATTTATAATACGCTGCATGAAGGCTTCCAATCAAATCAACAATCAGCATCTGCTATGGCGGGCCGCATTCGGGCCGATGGCGCAACATATTGATCTTATTAAGAAGGCAGATACCGGCGCACTCCTGCAGTCAATTTTTGATAAGTCCTCCAAAAAATTTACTCTGCTGCATTTAAGTGACAATGCCTTTGATGGTTTGGTAAAGGGCGTTAAGGAGATAGGTAAACTCCAAAATCTTTCGAAAGAAGAAAAGAAAAAATTCAGGCGGCAGTCAGGTGAAGAAATAAAAAATCTTAACCTTCGATGGCTGGAAGAAATGGTAGTTAGTGAAGCCCAATTGAGGGAAAAAATGAGTTTTTTCTGGCATGGTCATTTTGCCTGCCGGGTGATCAATGTGTTTTTCCAGCAGGAACTAATCAACCGAATCAGAGAAAATTCGCTGGAAAATTTTGGTGACCTGCTAAGAGGTGTAAGTAAAAGCCCTGCGATGCTTTCCTTCTTAAACAATCAACAAAACAGGAAACAGCATCCAAATGAAAACTTTGCGCGGGAGGTGATGGAATTATTTACGATGGGTAGAGGCAACTACACCGAAAAAGATGTTACGGAAGCCGCGAGATCCTTTACCGGCTGGGGTTTTACCACGGGCGGCGAATTTGTTTTCCGGGAAAATCAACATGATAATGGTAGAAAGAACTTCCTTGGTAAATCCGGAAACTTTGACGGCGATGATATTTTAGACATACTCCTGGAGCAAAAAACTACCGCTCATTTTATTTGCAGGAAGATTTGCCGCAACCTCGTAAACGAAGATATTGATGAAGCGATCGTAAGCAAATTGGCGGATCGTTTTTACCAGGGTGGCTACAATATAAAAGCACTGCTCACGGACATTTTTACCAGTGAATGGTTCTATAGCCAGCAAAACATAGGAACCCGCATTAAGTCGCCCGTCGAACTGCTCGTTGGCATAATGCGAATGATGCCCATGCAATTTGAAAACCCGGACCACCAACTCTTGTTTCAAAAAAGCCTTGGACAGGTATTATTTTTTCCCCCAAACGTTGCTGGCTGGCCGGGAGGAAGAACCTGGATAGACAGCAATACGATTATGCTTAGGCTAAAAATTCCCAGGATATTGGTGTATGATGAGGAGTATGATGCAATACCAAAACAGGATGATGACACAGCGAAGGGAATGATGGAAACAAAAAATTATCGCGGAAGAAAAATTGTGGTGACAACCGACTGGCAACAGGTAGAAAAAATGTATGCAGGGACACTCGGTCCGGCACTTCCAAAAGAGATAACCGTCAGCCTGCTGCAGACAGGCGCGGAAGCTATTGTAAATATCGCAGCGAAGAAAGCTGACGAAAGCTCGCGGGAAAACTTCATTAAGAGCATGATGATAAATGTGATGAGTACGCCGGAATATCAACTGTGTTAATTAATAGAAAAAGCACCCCATGTTTATTAAGCGTAGAACTTTTTTACAAGCTGGTTCTTTGGCAACTGCTTCATTCCTGGTCCCTAAGTTCTTGAAAGCTTTCGAAACCGGGCAACAAGTACCTGCGGGAAATAAGGTACTCGTTGTTTTACAACTTAGTGGCGGCAATGATGGCTTAAACACCGTCATACCGGTAAGGGATGATATTTATTACAGGTCAAGACCGGGACTTGGGATTAAAAAAGAAAATGCACTTCTCCTTAATGATGACATTGGTATTCATTCATCTTTATCGGCATTCAAAGATTTCTATGACGATGGCTCGTTGGGAATTTTGAATGCTGTTGGCTATCCAAATCCGGACCGCTCGCATTTCAGAAGTATGGATATTTGGCAGACAGCAAGTGAAAGCGATCAATACGGGTACAGCGGTTGGCTGGGCCGGTATATAGATGCACAGTGCGCTGGCTGCGACAGGCCCACGCAGGCAATCGAGATAGACGATTTACTCAGCGTAGCGATGAAAGGTAATGAGCGAACCGGCATTGCTCTGACCAATCCGAGAGTATTGTATGATGCTGCTAACGAACCTTTTTTTAAAGAATTAGCGGGAGTTCACGAGCATTCACATGAAACGGTAGATTATCTCTATAAAACCTTAGCTGACTCATTGAGCAGTGCCGATTATATTTATAAAGAGAGCCGGTTGCATCAAAGTACGCAGCACTATCCCGCGACGGAGTTAGGAAGAAATTTAAAGACCATGGCGTCACTAATTTTTAGTGAAATAAATACGAAGGTCTATTATCTCAGCCTGGGAAGTTTTGATACCCATATCAACCAAAGTTTCCAGCAAAAGCGCCTGTTTACCGAGTTGAACGATGCCATGCAGACATTCGTAAAAGATTTAAAAAATAATAACCGCTTTCAAGATGTAGTTGTGATGACTTTTAGCGAATTTGGAAGGAGAGTAGCTCAAAACGCAAGTGGTGGCACAGACCATGGCGCAGCAAACAACATGTTTTTTATCAGTGGAGGTTTGAAAAAGAAAGGAGTTTTAAATGATCTCCCTAATCTTTCAGATTTGCCGGAAGGCGATATAAAACATACTGTAGATTTTAAATCAGTTTATGCCACAGTACTCCGTAATTGGTTAAATACCAACGATGAAAGCATTCTCGGGAAAAAATATTCGCCTCTCGATTTTATATAGTGCCGCTAAGCTGTACCAGTTTTTTCTTTTACTATGCTGTTCAAGGATTTAAGTCTGGCAAAAATCATTGTGCCGGCAATAAAAGCTCCAACTACGAGAATTAAAAAGAATATCTTTTTATCCGTAAAGTCGTCCCAGAAGCTCGTCATAACTCCGGCTATTTTTCCACCTATTGATGTAGATAAAAACCAACCTCCCATCATCAATGAAGTAAGCCTGGCAGGCGCAAGTTTTGATACAAAGGACAAACCTATCGGACTCAGAAAAATCTCGCTGATGGTAAAAACGCCATAGGTACCCCATAACCACAATGGCGAGGTTTTGTATTCATACACTGATGGCACCGACATAATTGCAATCACCATCACCACCGAAGAAAGACCGGAAATAAATAACGCCATTCCAAACTTTGTCGCCGTCGTTGGTTCCTTGCCACGTTTTCGGAGATAGTCAAAGAGCGGAACAAATATTAAGGTTAGGATTACAATAAACAGCGGGTTGATAGATTGAAATAATTCAGTGTTCGCAAGCTTCTGTTCACCACCCGGCCATTGATCTTTCGGTACATTATTATAATAAGGATCCGGACCCATCACTTGCACAATGTGAGAGGAAGTATCCACTTTATTTCCGTCGGCAGTTGTTCCAATGATTGTTTTAATCGTATCTGATTTCCCTTCACGACCGATGATATTGAAAGTACTATCAAGCGATACGATCTTGCTGTTGTCCTTCAATTCTACGAAGTAGGGATTTACCTTATTCACAGTGCGTGGAGAATCACTTACTGTTTGCAGAAATCCGAGCGAGCCTGCTATTTTTTCTGTAACCGGCGAAACAGACCTATCCGTATGTTTCTGCGCCCACAGCGTAAGCCCCGTTGAGTTTTGATTGTAGATCACCCAAAAAACAACCGCGGCAGCGAAGATGAACAGTAGAGCGCCGATGCCTCTTTTGTCTTTGCCCGTAGCTTTTACATAAAGTGAAATATAAAAAGCAATAATGGGAAGACAGGCAAAGATGAAGGCATCATTGGATTGGCTGCCCATTACAGTTTCGCCAAAAATTAATATTGGTAAAAACCACCCGATGACCGCAGCAACTATAGCCGGCAGAAATACATAGCCAAAAATTTTCCCGATTGGCATGTCTTCGGGGCGTTTTTCTTTTTTCACTTCACCTACTCTCACCGTTTTCAGGGAGGTACTTAAAGTGATCAAGCCGATAACGAGGCCAACCCCCGCAGCCGCAAACGCATAACCCCACCCGTAGGTATTTCTTAAATAGGCAGCCACAAAATTGCAAACAAGCGCGCCAATGTTGATGCCCATGTAAAAAATATTGTAGGCATTATCCTTTAGAGGTTTTAGATCTTCGCGGTTGTAAATATTCCCTAACAGCGTAGAGATATTTGGTTTAAAAAATCCGTTTCCAACGATTATCAGAGAGAGCGAAATGTATAGTGCCGTATTTCCCGGAAATGCAAGACCAAAATACCCCAGGGCCATGAGGCTACCACCAAGAAAAATTGATTTAATGTAACCAAGATATCTGTCTGCCAGGAGACCACCGATAAAAGGTGTCAGGTACACAAGTGCTATAAAACTACCAACTACGTCTGCGCCTATTTGTTCTGACATTCCTTTACCACCCGTCTTATCGTCTATCAGGTACAAAAGCAAAATGCCTACCATCAGATAGTAGGCAAAGCGTTCCCACATTTCAGTCAAAAACAGGACGTATAATGATTTTGGATGTTTACCTTTTCGAATCTCCCCTGTGTCTACAGGAATCATCTGGTCTTCCATATTTCGTGTTTAGTTACCGTTAGTTTGTATGATTCGTAAAGTACAGATAATTTTAATTGGAAAATTGTTTTTTCACTTCGTAAAACGGTGTTTTGGTTGAACGGTAAAGACCGAATTTGAGGAATTCATACCTTGCACATTCTTTAACCAGATCAAAAAATCAATAGTTGCGAATTCTTATCCTTGGTGACGGCGGCAGAAGCCACGCGTTTTGCTGGAAAATTTCCCAAAGCCCTTTGTGTGAGAAATTATTCATTGCTCCCGGCAACGCCGGTACTGCAGAATATGGTCAGAACCTCAGTTTGGATATGAATGATTTTTCAGCAGTAAAGAGTGCTTGCCTGGAAAATAACATTACCTATGTATTGGTCGCTCCTGAAGAGCCGCTGGTCAAGGGGATCTACGATTTTTTCAAAAACGATCAGGTGCTGAAGGATATAATGATCATGGGGCCTTCCGCGGCTGGTGCAAGGCTGGAGGGTAGTAAAGCTTTTGCTAAGAGCTTTATGAACAGGCACAATATCCCAACGGCGAATTATAAAGAATTTACCATTGACTCGTACGAGGAAGGTCTTGCTTATTTGCAGTATCACGATCTGCCGGTGGTGCTGAAAGCTGACGGACTTGCCGGTGGAAAAGGAGTTGTCATTTGTCACAACAGCATTGAAGCGCTGAGTGAATATGAGTTGATGATTCAGAAGAGTAAGTTTGGTGATGCAGGCAAAAAAATGATCATTGAAGAATTCCAGACCGGTATTGAGTTGAGTGTATTTGTGTTGACTGATGGAAAAGATTATGTTCTTCTTCCTGAGGCGAAAGACTATAAGAGGATTCGCGAAGGTGATGAAGGTCTGAACACCGGCGGAATGGGGGCGGTGAGTCCCGTGCCATTTGCGACCGTGCATTTTATGGAAAAGGTGAAAAAGCAGATCATTGAGCCAACGATTGAAGGCCTGGCAGAAGAAAATATTGATTACAAGGGTTTTATTTTTTTCGGCCTGATAAAAGTCGAAGAAGAACCGCTTGTGATCGAATATAATTGCCGAATGGGAGATCCTGAAACGGAAGTTGTTTTGTTGCGGTTAAAAAATGACCTGGTCGAACTCCTTGAAGCTACAGCGAAAGGGGGACTGGGAGAAATTGAAATTGAAATCGATGAAAAAGCTGCTGCTACAGTTGTTGCCGTGAGCGGGGGCTATCCGGTGAAATACGAAAAAGGTTTTGAAATCGATTTCGGCTACCTGGAAAATCCAAATGCAATAAAAGACATCGGCTCAAAAGGCGGAGTGAAGGTTTTTCATGCCGGAACGCTGCAATCGGCTGAGATGGTAATAACAAACGGTGGAAGAGTGCTGGCGGTATCATCGTTGGCAGACAACCTGGTACAGGCCATAGAACTTTCGAAAGAAATCCTCGGCCAAATTCATTTTGAAGGAATGTATTACCGCAGTGACATTGGGTATGAATTTATTGAATGAAAAATTTTCAACTGGTCATTTTGTTCCCGCATTCCATTCTGCAATCAGACCCACCCTTTAGAAAAGGGATTTTTTACTCTTTCCAAGATGCAATTTTAGTGCGTTTGAGCAATTTTCAATTCCATTGTTAATTCGAATTATTTCCTACAACTTTGCAGCCACTACTTAATTTTCAATATCATATTCTCGAAAATGGGCCTATTTAATTTTTTCACCCAGGAAATTGCTATCGATCTTGGCACCGCAAACACCCTGATAATCCATAATGATGTAGTTGTAGTAAATGAACCTTCCATAGTAGCCCTGGACAGAAACAATCCAAAAAATATATTAGCTGTTGGTAAGAAGGCATTGATGATGCACGAGAAAACGCATGAAAGTATCCGTACGGTTCGCCCCTTAAAAGATGGGGTCATTGCAGATTTCAACGCCGCAGAATTGATGATACGCGAGATGATCAAAAAGATCTACCCAAAAAAACCATGGTTTCCCCCGAGCTGGCGAATGATGATCTGCATTCCAAGTAGTATCACTGAAGTCGAGAAAAGAGCAGTTAGAGACAGTGCGGAACAAGCTGGTGCAAAAGAAGTTTACCTGTTGCATGAGCCGATGGCCGCTGCACTTGGTATAGGCATCGATGTGGAAGAACCAGTTGGAAATATGATCATCGACATTGGCGGTGGTACTACAGGGATCACCGTCATTGCGCTTGCCGGCATCGTGTGCGACCAGTCAATTCGTATTGCAGGTGATGAGTTTACGGCAGACATCATGGAAGCACTCAGAAGATATCATTCCCTGTTGATTGGTGAAAGAACTGCCGAACAGATCAAGATCCAGATCGGCTCTGCCATGAAGGATATAGACAATCCTCCTGAAGATATGCCTGTAAATGGGCGTGACCTCGTTACCGGTATCCCGAAACAAATTATGGTTAGCTACCAGGAAATCGCTGAAGCGTTGGATAAGTCTATATTTAAAATAGAGGAAGGAATATTAAAAGCCCTGGAAACCACACCGCCGGAACTGGCTTCAGATATTTATCGCAGAGGTATGTATCTCACCGGCGGTGGCGCTTTACTGCGTGGATTGGATAAAAGGCTTGCGGCAAAAATAAAATTGCCTGTACACATTGCCGATGATCCGCTCAAAAGTGTTGTACGCGGCACCGGCCTTGCTCTTAAGCATTATGATCGCTATCCTTTTGTGATGCGCTAATGTCTTGTATCTAAAAAATCCTGCCTTCCTTCCGTTTTATGTATACTGAAACTAACGCGGTTGTATCTTGTAGACGTTAGCTGCCTGAACCCCTGGCCATGCGCAATATTTTTATTTTCATAAGGCTTTATTTCAATTTCATTTTTTTCCTCCTTTTGATGGGGCTATCACTGTTTATCCTATTTAGTTACAACCGTTATCACAATGCCGTTTATTCTTCCGTTGCCAATGAACTTACCGGGCGGGTAAACGAAAAGTACAGCAGCCTTGAATATTACTTTCAACTGAAGCGTACTAACGATTCACTGGTACGTGCCAACGAAAATTTATACAACAAGCTACGGGCGGATTTTCACGTGCCTGATACGCTGAGCAATTATGTTATTGATACAATCCGGATTGATTCGCTTGAACAGTATCGCAGGTATCAGTATCTACAGGCGAGAGTCGTGGCAAATTCTTTAAACCAGCCGAATAACTTTATACAGATACACCGTGGAAATGCGCAACAGATCAATGCCGACCTGGGTGTGATAGACTTGAACAATGCTGTAGTAGGTACAACGATTGAGACGAGCAAGAATTTCACTGTCGTGATGAGTCTCTTGAATATTCAGAGCAATGTGAGTGCAAAACTTAAGAAAAGTGGTGAGACGGGTAGCATTGTTTGGGACGGGAAAGAAACGAATTTGGTTTCTCTGAAAGATATTTCAAAAGCGGTAAAGGTGGCAAACGGAGATACCGTTATTACAAGCGGATTTTCAGAAAAATTTCCTTTTGGTTTGCTCATCGGGGTTGTCTCCGATGTGGTGAACGATCCTTCTCAGAGTACATACATTATTAAAGTTAAAACTGCGGCTAACTTTTATAATCTCAGTTATGTGTATGTGATAAACAACTTGCAAAAAGCCGAATCGACTGAATTGCTCAATAGCGTAAAGGCAAAAACCAAATGAGTACATTGGTTAAAAATATCGTGCGCTTTTGTTTGTTCATCCTGCTGCAGGTGTTTGTGCTGAATAACGTGCCGCCATTGCATCATCTCGTAAGTCCTTACGTGTATTATCTTTTTATATTGTGGCTGCCATTTAAGATGGGGCGCAAAGCGGTAATGACATCGGCCTTTTTGCTTGGCTTTACCCTGGACTGTTTTACTAAAACTTATGGATTGCATGCGGCAGCTTGTGTGTTGATTGCATACATGCGGCCTTTTTTGATAAACCTGCTGATTTCCCAGGAAGGTGCGGAGAGCAACTATAACGAGCCTTCCATCAAAAGCATGGGCTTTATTCCCTACTTCACCTACTTCACCGTACTTACACTTGCGCACCATATCCTGCTGTTTCTTCTGCAAGCATTGCAGTCAGGAGGAATACTTTATTTTTTAATCAAAACATTGCTAACTTCTGCATTAAGTATAGTTTTGATTTTGCTAACAGAATTAATAGTTACAAGGAAGCAAAGATTTAAGACGAATACCGTGTAACATATTAATTTTACAGGGAATTACGTTTCCATATTTTCCCCCAAACGGTTTTAGTCTGTGCCTGCATTTCACCAGTCCCGAAAAAATATAATCATGTTGATGTTCCTGGTCATAGGGGTCATCATACTTGGTCAACTTTTCAATTTACAGATCCTTAATACGAAGTATTCTATCCTGGCGGATGAACAGGGCAAATTCCGAAAAGTGGTTTACCCAGACCGCGGTATTTTATTCGACAGGAAAGGAAAGCCTATTCTGCGCAACACAGTAATTTATGACCTGATGGTGACGCCGGGCAAGATGCGCGGAATGGATATGGATACCGCCGCCCTTTGCCGGATTTTGGAAATAGACACCGCTGAGTTTCGAAAAAGGATCATCACAGCCATCATTCGGAACCGGAGCTACCGGGAATCCATATTCGAAGGGCTGCTTTCGCAGGAAAAATATGCCAGGTTAAACGAGAGCATGTACAAATTTGTACCAGCATTCTATTTGCAGGAACGGCCGATCCGCGCCTACCCCTATGATGCCGGTGGAAACATTTTTGGCTATTTATCCGAGGTTGATTCTTCCTTCCTGAAAAGGCATGAGGGTGAGGGCTATCAAATGGGAGATTACGCCGGAAAAACGGGCCTTGAAAGAACATATGAGCGGGTTCTGATGGGGCAAAGAGGCATCGAGTTTTGGAAACGCGATAACAAAAACCGGCTGACTGAGCGGTTGGAAAAGGGAATATATGATACGGCCGCGATACCTGGAGAAAGTATGCATCTTTCGCTGGACATTGAGCTGCAAATGCTGGGTGAACACCTGATGGAGAATAAAATAGGGGCAATCGTTGCCATCGATCCAAGAACAGGTGGCGTATTAGCCATGGTAAGTAGTCCCACTTATCAGCCAGGCTTACTCACCGGCTCCGAGAGGAGACAGCATTTCAGCGAGCTTTTCCTTGATCCTCGAAAACCGATGATCAACCGGACGGTTAATGCTTATTATGCCCCGGGCTCCACGTTTAAAACACTACAGGGCCTGGTTGGTTTGCAAGAGGGCGTAATTACTACCGCCACCCGCTTCTCATGTTCCGGTGCTTTTTATGGTTGTGGCCGGCCAATGGGTTGCTTAGACCCCGGAAATTTTAATTTAAAGGAAGCTATCACTGTCTCCTGCAATACATACTTCGCAAATGTAATGCAGCGAACAATCAACAACCCTGCGTATGGCTCTGTAGATAGTAGCTTAAAAGTTTGGGATAATTACATGTATGCATTTGGGTTAGGTCACAAGCTGGGCGTGGATATTCCCTCGGAGAAATCAGGCCTTGTGCCTACACCACGGACCTACGACAGAATCTATGGAGACGGACATTGGAACTTTTGCACTTTCCGATCCGTGAGTATCGGCCAGGGTGAAGTATTAGTTACGCCAATCCAGGTCGCCAATGAAATGGCTTATCTCGCTAATAAAGGTTGGTATATTACTCCACACCTTGTGGATTCGATTGAGGGAGGAGATAGGTTTGGGCTTTTGGATTCTTTTCAGAAAAAACACAAAGCGCTGACGATTCCGGACACAGTATTCAGTGCCGTTCATAACGGTATGCAGGGTGTAATGGAGACCGGAACTGGTGCAGCAGCGAAAGTGGCTGGAATTACCATTTGTGGCAAAACGGGTACAGTAGAAAATTACTATAAGGGCGTAAAACAAAAATCTCATGCATTTTTTGCTGCTTTTGCGCCGCGGGAAAATCCACAAATCGCTATCGCTGTAATATGCGAAAATGCAGGCTTTGGAGCTACCTCAGCTGCACCTATTGCCAGCCTCATGATCGAAAAATATTTAAGAGATTCTATTGCCGGCGAGGTCCGTAAAGCTAAAGTTGAGCAGTTAGCAAATCTGAACTTGATGCCCGCAAGGATTTATGAAGAAATTCGCTACCGCGATTCAATGATGCATTCCAGAGATACCGCGTACCTCATTGAAAAGGGTTACAGAAAATCATTTAAACAAAAAAAGGCTGATGTCCAGGGCAGTGGTAAGCCACCTTCAAAAAAGGAATCAGTACCCGCGAAGCAGCCTGAGAATAGAAAGGACACGAGTGTTGCTTTTCTTTCGGCTGATTCTAAAAGACGCTTTTTATCAAACTAATAAATGCGAAACGAAGCAGGCATTACGAAAGGGGTAGACTGGTTGATGATCTGGCTATATGTTTTTTTTGTAAGTGTAGGTATATTGTGCATTTTTTCAGTAGAGTATCATGCAGATGAAAACGTTTTAAGGAACGTTACCTCCCTGGGGACGAATTACGCAAAACAGCTTCTATTCTTCGGTATTTCTCTTGTAATTGCTATCGTAATCCTGTTGACCGATAGTAAGTTCTTTACCGCGACAGCAAACCTCGGGTATGTTGCCGGGATATTGCTTCTGATGGCCACCTTCGTATTAGGTAAAAACATCAATGGGTCCAGATCCTGGATCCCCCTGGGCTTTTTTAATTTACAACCCGTAGAAACATGTAAAATTTTTGCAGCACTTGCTCTCGCGAAATATCTTTCCCGGCCGGAAACCAATTTTGAAAAGCCCCGTTCTCAACTCATTGCTGCGGCAATATCACTGACACCCGCGATTTTCTCGATTTTGCAAAATGAAACCGGGCTTGCGCTTGTTTATTTCGCTTTTCTCATCCCAATGTATCGTGAAGGGCTTCCACCGGCTTACCTTATCACCGGCTTCTTACTTGCCCTGCTGGTTGTAGCCACAATTCTCGTAGAGAAAAATACGCTTGCCATTGTGCTATCGGCGATTGCTGTTTTGGCTATGTTTTTACTTAGAAAAAACATTAAACGAGATAAGGGTATGATTGTTCTTATCGTAGGCGTTTGGATAATTTGCGTTGGTATTCAGCGGTTTGCTGTGCCTTACATTTTCGAGAAAGTGCTGCAGCCCTACCAGGTTGAACGGATAATGAACACTTTCGGCGTCGATTATATTCCCGACGAACAATCTGGCGAGGTGAAATTATCCGAAGAACAACAAAAAGACCTGGCTAAGGATAAAGAAAAGAAAAAAGCTAAAGAAAATTATAACGTTAAACAGTCGAAGATTGCCATCGGCTCCGGCGGAACTTTTGGAAAAGGTTTTTTGAAGGGAACTCAAACCCAGGGCGATTTTGTACCTGAGCAGCACACTGATTTTATCTTTACTTCAGTTGGTGAAAACTTTGGGTTTTTAGGAAGCGCGCTGATTATTCTGCTTTATATGGGTTTGCTCTTCCGGATCGTATTTGTTGCCGAGAGACAGAGAAGTATTTTCAGCCGTGTGTACGCTTACAGTATAGCCGGCATTTTATTTTTTCATATTTCCATCAATATTTGCATGACCATCGGACTGGCTCCCGTGATAGGTATCACTCTCCCGCTTCTTAGCTATGGAGGTTCGTCTTTGCTCACTTTTACAATTCTTATCTTCATTTTAATAAGGCTGGATGCCGACAGACAAATGGTATTACGATAATTTTAGTCACCCCGAAATGAAAATTTACCCTTTAAGCGAAGGCGCATTCACCGTGGATCAGACTAGGCAATTCGTTCCTTTTTCACTGGAGACCGATGAGATGACTGAACGCTCAAAAGGCAGCCTGCTTGTGGAGATTCAGCCTTTCCTCATCATTACCGGGGAGGATAAAATATTATTAGATACGGGACTTGGATTTTCTGACGAGCAGGGTAATATGCAGATTCATACCAGGCTGGAATCCTTAGGCGTGAGTCCTGGTGAGATAACGCTTGTGCTTATGAGCCACCTTCATAAAGATCATGCCGGGGGGCTTTTGAATCTTGAAGAGGATGCAACAGCATTTCCACAGGCTACCTATTACATCAATAAAAAGGAATGGGAGGCGGGGATATCGGGAGACTTTTCCTCTTATCTACCAAATCAGTTTAAAGCGCTGGAACACTCCGGGCAGCTAAAGTTTACCCACGATACCGGGGAGATCAATCGGCATATTTCTTACGAGTTATCGGGGGGCCACAGTCTTTTTCACCAGGTATTTTGGATCCGTGACCAGGAGACAACTATTTTCTTTGGTGGTGATGAGGCGCCGCAACTGCAGCAAATGAAACATCGCTTTAAAGCCAAATACGATTCTGATGGCCAAAAGGCGATGGAGTTGCGTGACAAATGGTGGAAGGAAGGCACAGAGAAGAATTGGACATTTCTGTTTTACCATGATATAAAAAATCCCACTTTTCCAGTGTAGTTCGCAAAAAAAAGGCCTGCCCTAAAAAGGGCCGGCCGTTGCTAACCTATGAAAAACACCTAAGCACAAAAGTAAGAAAAATTTAAAATCCTACTATTCTTAGTGCTGTAATATGTTGAAACCCACATTCTATTTATGGAACGGGCATTTTTACCTATTTAACGAGGCAGTTTATTTAGTTTTTGGGGGCCTCGATTTTTGAGTCGTTGAATAAGCACCGAACGGAAATCTCTTTCTGCATTAAACAGTTTATTGAGCTTCTGCTGACCGATCACTTTTTCGAAAGAAGACTTATACTTTTTCCTGATATTCAGGAGTTGTTCCTCGCCTTTCAGCACATCTCCGTGCTGAATATTCTTGATTTCTGAATCATACTTATTATAGATCGGCCAAAAAGTTTGGGCCTCATCTGAGCTGAGATTTAATTTTTGAGTGATGAAAGCGATCTTCAATGCCTGGATCTTTTCATCACCGGGCCCATCCTGGGCCTGTAAAGCGCTTATAGTTGAGAAAGATATAAGAAGTATGAGTAAAAGTGTTTTCATTGTCTTAATTAGAATTTACTTGAGTGTTTATTTTGTCAAGGTATAAATTCAATGTGTTTTCGTTTTCTAGATAATCGAGTTGATTGGGAAGTTCACTAACATCCGTATTCTTTATCAGAAGCTCGTTATCAAGTATATTTCCGTGTGTCTCGAGATAACTCGCAATATCATCGGCATTCAGTGCTGCGATGCCATCATTAATTTGCTTTGCGGTTACTGAAGCTATGTTTCCCTGGGTTATCGTAACCGTTTCTGCAATTTGACTATTTCCCTTCTCCGTGTTAAACAGTTGTAACGAAGCCATTGCTATCACACCGGTGACGATCGCAGCGGCTGCCACCTTAAACCACGTCTTGCGGGATTTCATAGTTATTACCTTTGCGGCAGCAGGCTGCGCATCGCGATTTGCCGGGCCTTTCAGCGAGTCAAAGTAACCAAAGGGCACGCTGAAAACATTAATATCTTGTAAGGAGGCCAGCACTGGAGAAATTCGCTGAATTTCATAACGGGAATTTTCTTGGGATTCTTCCCTAACCTTCATCAGTATGTTATCGCTTAATGTCTCAAAATATCCTTCAGGAACTTTCAACACCTGGCCCGAAGCAGCCCCAATAGCAACCGGACTTTCACTTCTAAGCAATATTCCAAGCACATTTCCCGGAAAATTTTCGAAATATCCAGCAGGAACCTGATAGACATTATTCTTATCCAGGGGAGCAACTGTGGGGGCAAGCGCTCTAATTTCGTTCAATATTTCCCGGAAGGTGTTCATTTTCGTAACATCTGACTCACCGGGGGGTAGCGGGTTTAATTATTCAGTATAAAATCTTCAATTTTTTTCGCGGCATGGTGATAGCTGGCTTTCAGCGCCCCTTCGCTTGTGTCAAGGACCCTGCTCATCTCAGCGTACGGCATCTCGTCGTAATACCTCAAGGTAAATACGATGCGCTGTTTTTCCGGCAGGCTCTGGATGCCCAGTTGCAGTTTCCATTCTAATTTATTGGCATCAAAGCCGGTATCGCTTTTTATTTTATTGCTCAAGCCATTTTCAACATCACTAAGGGAAATTGCCGATCTTTTCTTTTGCTGCGCCAGGAACGTCAGGCACTCATTAGTAGCGATTCGATAAAGCCAGGTGTATAGCTGGCTGTCTTCCCTAAAATTCTCAAGCCCCTTCCACACCTTTATAAACATGTTCTGCAGTACATCATTGGCGTCTTCATGATCTACAACCATCCGCCTGATATGCCAGTATAGTCTTTCCTGGTATTTTTTGATGATAACTGTGTAGGCTCTCTCCTTCGTTGCAGTCTCCCTGAAACTTTCTAATAACTCCTGGTCTGTTGACTTTATATCCATAATACAATTGGGCGCAAAAATAAACAACCGAAATTAGGACGGGCTGCCTTT